>JBEKYG010000001.1:0-41200 GCA_049511215.1 Acidobacteriota bacterium
TGAGACCGAAATCCTCTATGGCAGCTTCGAGACTCTGTTCACGCAGATGGACAAATACGCAGCAGTCAAGAAAGAACAGATCCAGGAAGCAACCAGGAAATATTTCACGGAGAACAACAAGACGGTTGGGCGGCTCATCCCCGAAGGAGGTGCGAAATGAGGAATTTAATCAAAAGAACCATATTCGCGGCCATCATCTTTACAATCGTAGCCACCCTGGCCCAGGGCGCATTCCTACCCACGCCCGAAAAGTTAACGCTGAAAAACGGCATCGTGGTCTATTACCTGAAAAACTCTGATCTCCCCTTGATCAGTTTCAGGATGTGGATCAAGGGTGCCGGCACTGCAAATGAGCCGGCCAATCTCGAAGGGGTATCCAATCTCACGGCCACACTGCTACTTAAGGGCACAACGACGAAGGATGCCAACGCGATCGCGGAAGCACTGGATTTCATGGGTGCCCGGTTCAGCATTACCTCTGCTGATGAGTACGCAGGCGTCAGCGCTGAGAGCCTGGCTGAGCATTTTCCGAAGCTCCTGGAAATTGCCGCCGATTGTTTGATGAATCCATCGTTCAAGGACGATGAGTTTGCCAAAGAGAGAAAGACGCGTCTGGACAGCCTCAGAGCCGTCAAGGACAATCCCGCGGCGGCCGTCAGAAATTACTTTCAAAAGGCCTATTTCGGCTCCCACCCGATGGGACATCTTGCCTCGGGAACGGAAACGTCGCTCAACCAGATCATGGTCGCGGATCTAAAGAGCTATTATCAGAAGTACCTGCGTCCGGAACGATGCATGGTGGCCGTCGTCGGCGATATTGAGAAAACCAAACTCGTTGATCTTTTAAATGCCACCATCGGTGCTTGGAAAGGCGTGGGGGAAGCGGCGGCGCTGGCGCCGATTCCTCAGGCTCCCAAACCGGCCGGGAAGAAACTCATCCTGATCGACAAACCCGATGCCACGCAAGCCTATTGGGTGCTCGGCGCTCCGGGCTATCCGATGGGCGACAAGGTGACGCCTCAGGCCGACGTCATGAACACGCTCTTTGGCGGACGATTCACGTCCTGGCTGAGCACAGAACTCCGGATCAAGCGCGGCCTCACTTACGGTGCCAGCAGTAGCTTCCGGACTTGGTCAGTGGGCGGACTTTTCAGCGCCAGCTCCTATACCAGGAATGAAAAAATCGGGGAAATGCTGGACATCACTTTTGACCTGCTCAAAAAAGTCCGCAAAGATGGGTTCGCCGCCGAAGAGACCGAAAGCGCGCGCAACTATCTACAAGGCCAGTTCCCTCCAACCCTGGAATCGAATGCCAGCAAGGCGACGGCGTTCTTGCGGCTGGTGTTTTACAATCTCGGGTTTGACTATTACGATAAATATCTGGCCAATATCCAAAAGGTATCTCAAACTGCCGCCAAGGAAGCCGCCGGCAGTCTTATTCCGGAAAGTGATTTCGTTTTGGTGGTCGTGGGCAAAGCGGCCGATATCAAAAAGCAACTGGATAAGTACGGAACATGGACCGAAAAAAAGATCACTGATCCTGGGTTCTAGCCCGGATTATTCAGGAAATCACCCGATAACTGGATGGCAAGAAAAGACAAAAGATTAACGCAGAGAGCGCAAAGATAGAATCGAGGTCGCAGAGGAACAGCGTCATCCTCTGCGCCCGCGAGCTACTCCGCGCCCTCTGCTTTAAGGTTTTGAACTCAAAAAGAGCGATATCACACGATCGCTTCCCACACCCTGTGATTTTCCGGGTCCATCGGGCTTCCTTTGAACTCTGGCCCGCGTTTTTCACCAGAGGGTTGCGACGTGAGGGTAATTGCGCAACGCCTCATCTTTCGTGATGAGGCGTCCCCGGTGATGGCGCACCGTGGCCACGATCACCTGATCGGCCAGAGAACCGTGGAATGGTCCGGGAAGTTCACAACTCTCTATGAGTATCTCCTGCGTCAACTCGGCCACGAATAGTCCCGGCACTGCGAGCGCGGTGTCGAGCCAAATCCGGATTGGGCGGTCCAACGCAAGCTGACCTTTCTCGACTTTTTTGGCAACCTCCCAAATTGAGATCGCAGAAATCCAGACTCCTTGCCGCGGCGCAACAGATGAGATCAGAGCCTCGGCGGAGGAAGACAGCCTCTTGTCTTCGGTAACCCACCAGATCCAGGTGTGAGTGTCAAGGAAGGTCTGCATCCCACTTTTCTCCGGTCCCAAAAGGGTTCCCGGTTTCCCTCAGAATGCTGCCGGCGAGACTCGCGAAAGCCTTATTTTCGCGATAGGGCACAACTTGAATCACCGGCCGCCCCCTCTTGGTCACCACCAGGGGAGTCTTAGTCTTGGCGACCGCATCCATGATCTTCAGGCACTGGTCCTTGAACTTGCCGGCGGATATCGTTTTCATGGGATTATTATAGCCATGGCCAAATGGCCATGTCAACTGATTGGCGGAAGTCCTACTTTATCCGGATTTGAACTGTATCAGCAATTCCGGGGTTGCATAATATGAAGCGCCCAAGCCGGCGAAAGTCGGCGGGATGCTGACTCCTGAATCTGATTTTAGGCCGGAGGTTGGAGTTGCCCGTTCTCGAGGCGGCAGCTACGGCTGCAGGTTGCCGCTAACCTCTCGTTGTGCGTGACCAATATTGAGGTGAGGCCGTGGCTGGCGTGCAGCGTGTGCAGCAGTTCGCCGATGGCCATTCCTGTGTGGGCGTCCAGGTTTCCCGTGGGCTCATCCGCCAGCAGGAGCTTGGGCCTCCCCACCAGGGCTCTCGCGATTGCGACCCGCTGCTGCTCCCCGCCCGAGAGTTCTCCGGGCCGATGATCCACGCGTTCCTCCATCCGGACGTCGGCGAGTGCGTCGCGAGCCTGCTTCTCTGCCTGTGCCCTTTGCTCTCCGCGCAACAGAAGCGGCATCATTACGTTTTCGATGGCCGTAAATTCCGGCAGAAGATGATGAAACTGGAAGACAAAGCCCACCGTGCGATTGCGAAAGCGTGACAATTCCGGCAGGCCGAGGCCGGTGACCTCGGTCCCATCCATGAGGATTGAACCCTGATCGGGCCGATCCATGCCGCCGAGCAGGTGGAGCAAGGTGCTCTTGCCGGATCCGGAGACTCCCGTCACTGCCAGCATTTCCCCACTCTTCAGGACCAGGCTTAAATCCACCAGCACATCGATACGCTCGACGCCGGATCGGTACCCCTTATAGAGGCCGAGCACCGTCAGGAGATCACTCATAACGCAGAACCTCCACGGGATCCAGACGCGAGGCGTTGCGCGCCGGATAGAGCGTGGCGACAAAGCTGATAAGCAAAGCGGTACAGCAAATCAGTACTACATCCCAGACCTTCACATGAAAGGGGACATACGGGATGCTGTACACCTCGGCCTGAAGCTGAATCAGCTTGTATCGGTCGAGTATCAAGCTGATACCGACGCCGAGTATGGCGCCCAGGGTAGTGCCTATGAAGCCGATGATCAGCCCCTGGAGCATGAACACCCACATGATGACCTTTTGTGGCGCACCCATGGCCGTGAGGATCGCGATATCACGCTGTTTCTCCAGAACCATCATAATCAGGGTGGTGACGATATTCAGCGCGGCGACGAAGACGATCAGGCTGATCGTAAGGAACAATGCGATCTTCTCCAGCTTCAGGGCGGAGAAGAGGGGCTTATTGAGGTCAATCCAGGTCGTGGTGATAAACCCGGGTCCGGCAGCAGTACGAATAACGTCCGCCACCGATTGAACATCCTCCAGGTTATCGGTTTTGAATTGCAGCACGGAGGCTGAGCCTTCCGGCAGGGATAATAGCCTGCGAGCCGCATACATGTCCGTATAGATCCAATTGGAGTCGTAATCCCACAAACCCGATTCGAAAATGGCGGCAATGCGAAATGTCTTCTCCCCTACGGTGAATATCCTTCCGGCCAAAGGTGTCAAGCTCCCCTTCGGGTAGATTACCCGCAATGTATCACCCAGCCTGACTCCGAGCGAATGAGCCATTTCTTTCCCGATGATGGTTGGCAGGAGGGGGGACGGGTCCCCTGACCCATCATATGCGCCCCCGTCGAATGCATGAGGATTGCCTTCCACGATATGGGAGAAGAAATCTGAGATCTCCCGCTCACGCACGGGGTCGATTCCCTTGAGTACTGCGCCCTGATTGTGAGTGGGACTGGCGACAAACACCTGGTTGAAGATCGCCGGCGCAACCCCGGTTACGTGCGGGACGCGGCCCAGGTTGGCGATCATGCCTTCGTACTTGAGGAGTGGAGCATTGTCCGTGTGCAGGAGGTTGATATAGGACGTGGCACCCACGATCTTGGTCTGGATGTCCTCCCGGAACCCCGTGGACATGGCCAGGGCGATCACCAGGGCCATCACGCCGGCCGCGATGCCAAGTACGGAGATCGCGGAGATCACCGATATCATGGTCTGCTTGCGTTTTGCTTTCAGGTATCGGAGCGCAACGAACAGTTCAAATTTCATTTGCCAGGCGGAAATTTTTTAACCGCCAAGGCCCCAAGACGCCAAAAGCTTTAATCTTTTATTTCTTGGCGGCTTTGCGGCTTTGCGCCTTGGCGGTAAGTTTTGGTTGTGGCTATGCTGCCTCATGGGTTTCTTGGTTCTATTCTCGGACCTCTCCTCCGGATTCGGGCCGCAATAACGGGAACAGGATGACATCGCGGATAGAACGGGAGTTGGTCAGGATCATGGTGAGCCGGTCGATCCCGATACCTTCGCCGGCCGTGGGCGGCATGGCATAGCTCAGGGCGCGGATGTAATCCTCGTCCATCTGATGAGCTTCTTCATCGCCGCGGCCTCGTGCCGCGAGCTGTTCTTCGAAGCGCGCCCGCTGCTCGGCTGGATCGTTCAGCTCGGAGTAACCGTTAGCTAACTCCATCCCCGCAATGTAAAGCTCGAATCGCTCCACCGTATCGGGGTCATCGGGCTTGGTCTTGGAGAGTGGCGAGACCTCGGTTGGATAATCAAAGATGAAAGTGGGCTGGATAAGGTTGGGCTCGACGACGTGCTCGAAAATGGCAGCCAACATCTTGCCGATCCCAGCGGAAGGCTCGAATTCGGCGCCCAGGGCGCGCGCAAGTTCACGCAGCCTCTTCTCCGAGCGCAACTCATTTGCCGAGGGCTTTGGGACGGATTCAGGCCAGAAGTGCAGGATCGCGTCCTTCATCGTGAACCGCTGCCAGTGATCAAAATCCAGAATGTAGTCCTGGTAGGAGACCTGGCGCGAACCGTTGACCGACTCGGCAATCTTGGTGATCATCTCCTGGGTCATGTCCATCAGATCATGGAAGTCGCTGTATGCCTGGTAGAACTCGAGCATGGTAAATTCGGGATTGTGCTGCGTTGAGATCCCTTCATTGCGGAAGATCCGGCTCATTTCGTATACCCGGGGGATGCCGCCGACGATCAGGCGTTTGAGATGGAGCTCGAGAGCGATGCGCAGATACAGCTCGATATCCAGGGCGTTGTGATGAGTTTGGAAAGGGCGGGCCAGGGCGCCGCCGGCAACGGTCTGCAGCACCGGCGTTTCCACCTCCAGATAGCCCACCGCATCGAGGAAGTTGCGGATGCCCCGAATGATCTTGGCGCGCTTCACAAAGACTTCGCGCACCTCATGGTTGACGATCAGGTCAACATAGCGTTGGCGGTACCTGGTCTCGACATCGGTGAGACCGTGCCACTTTTCAGGCAAGGGCAGCAGGTCTTTCGCCAGGTGCTGCAAGGAAGAAGCCAAAACGGTGAGCTCATTCGTGCGCGTGCGAAACAGCGTTCCCTCCGCCCCTACGATATCGCCAAGGTCGAAGAGCTCGTAAAGAGCGAAAGCTTCCGGCCCAACGCGGTCGCGCCGAACATAGACTTGCAGGCGGTGTTCGCCGTCGAAAAGGTCCAGGAAACCCGCCTTGCCGTGCGGGCGCAGCGCCATGATGCGGCCGCAAACGCGCACGGGCGATTTGGATCCCTCCAGATCCTGAGCCGACACGGCGTCGAAGCTGCGATGAATGCCCGACAGGGTATGGCTATAGTCGAATTTGTGGGGGTAGGGATCGTAACCGCGGCGCTTCAATTCTTCCAATTTCAGGAGGCGTTGGACCCGTGGGTTGGTTTCGTGCTCCATTACTCCTTCACCCTTTCTTGCGAGAGGTCTTTCTTGATGCTATCGAGGATGCCGTTCACGAATTGCGCCGACTCGTTGGTGGAGAATTTCTTGGCAATCTCCAGGGCCTCGTTGATCACCACGGTGTCTGGCGTTTTGGCGTCCGAGGTTAATTCGAAAACCGCCAGGCGCAGAACATTGCGGTCGACCGCGGCCATCCGGCTCAGGCGCCAGTTCTTGGTGTGGCCTTGGATGAGCCGATCGATTTCCTTCAGGCGGTTGAGCGTCCCCCTGAACAGGTCGTTGGCAAATTCGCGCACCTTCTCGGGCTGCTCGTTCATGTCCCAGAAAGTCTCCAGGATCGTGTCGAGGGCATGCTTACCCACGTCATGTTCGTAGAGCATTTGAAGTGCGCATTCGCGTGCGGTCCTTCTAAGTCCCATTTTTGATGATGCGGTCCAAGGATGTGGTAAACAGGGATGCGCTGGTGCGTTCGCGGCTCTATAACTGTTTCAAAACCTGAACCATTTCTATCGCCGAAAGGGCGGCGTCAAACCCTCGGTTCCCTGACTTAAGGCCTGCCCGATCAATTGCCTGTTCCAGGGTGTTGCACGTAAGGATACCATAGATCACCGGGATTCCGGATTCCAGGCCGATGTTCCCGATTCCCTTGGTCACGGCCGAGGAGAGGTACTCAAAATGCGGGGTCTCCCCTTGCAGCAACGCACCCAGACAAATGACGGCGTCATAATTGCGCGAGAGCGCCAGCTTTTTGGCTGCCAGGACAATTTCGAAAGCGCCGGGTACCCAACACGTGGTGATATCGTCCGCCACGGCGCCGTGCCGCTCCAGAGCGTCGATCGCGCCGTTTAAGAGACGATCGCTGATAAATGAATTGAATCGGCTGATGACGATCGCGAATCGACTTCCGGTCGCATCCAGTTTCCCTTGGATAATCCTGGACATATTGCCTCCGCTGAGGTCATACATTCTGCAGGAGATACCCCGGAAAAACAACTGCTAAAAGCTCGCCGCGAACTCGAAGGGGCCACGCGACTGGGGCGCTGGGGAGCAGGGGAGCGGGCGGGGAAAACTCAATTTAGGTTCCCTTGCCCTTCTCTGGGCCGCCAGAGCTCCTCTGCCCCCCTGCTCCCGTGGCCCCCCTGCTCCCTAGCTCCCGTGGAGCTGATGGAAGAGCAAAGTGAAGAAGTCGCGCGGGTGCGGCCGCTGGGGAAGACCGGCTTGCCGAGGCGGCGCGCGAGGTCGTCCGGCGACCAGTCATCGGCGAAAACCCCCTCGACCTGGGAAACGGACTCGTTCGGAATAATGACGAAATCACCCAGCCGGCGATTGGCGAGGGCACTGGCAAAGTCCTGCCCGGCAAGCAGTCCCGCCACCGTAATGCTCTTTCCCATGAACCGATTCTCCACCTCAACTACTTCGAGACCGGATCCGAGTTTCCGGTTGAACTGCTCGATGCAATCCCGCAGGAACGGATAAAACAGCTTTCCAGATCTGGGGACGTAATACTTATCTCTGCGCGATCGACGCACTGCTGCAAGTCGGATTCCTGCGGTCCAAGCGGGACCGTCCTTGCCGCTACCCCTCGAGAAGAAGTTGATCCTTCAAGAAAGAGTCGCTCATTCGCACCTTTGGGCAGTTAGTAAAAGTGAAGTGTTTCGGGAGGACCCATAGCCCGCATGGCGCGCGTTGTAGTCCCCGGCATTCCACACGCTTGTTTTTCCTATGCGTTAGATTCTTCGCACCGCGGAGAATCTGAACTTATCTTGCCTCTCAAATATCTAAATCACTAGTTGGATACTTCCGAAAACTAACACGCGAAGTGACAATGCCTCAAAGACTCCGGCATTAGTGGAGCACAGGATATGACCATGAAGATGCATTGGTGTTTTGTTCTCTGCCTGGCACTGACCGTACCTGCGGGCGCGCAGACCATCACCCGGCAGAATCTGGCTCAAATCCTCGGTTTCGAGAACGGGACGCCTGGCACTTTTCCGGCGGGGTGGGGCGGCAGCACGGATGGCACGATCGTCACTGACGGCCAGGTTGCTCACAGCGGGAAGTACTCCGCTCGAATTGAGCGCAACGCCTCCAGTTCCGGGACCTTCTCCTTTCTCCAGGTCTGGATTCCCATCGATTTCTCAGGCCAAACGATTCAATGGAGAGGGTGGGTTAAGACCAATAACGTCAGTGGCTATGCGGCCATCTATTTCGGCGAATATGATGATAACTATAGCAATTTCGGGTTCGCTACCACGCAGGGGTTGAGGGTACAGGGAACCAGGGATTGGACGGAGTACTCCATCACGCTGCCCGTTTATGGCCAAGCCACACAATTACAGATGGGCTTTCTTCTTGGCGGAACGGGCATGGCGTGGGCCGACGATCTGCAACTGCTGGTTGATGGTCGGGCGGTTGGGGACCACGAGTTTGATGGCGGTTCCGGCATCACAATCACCAGCCTCTCGGATATCCAGATCCAGAACCTGGCGAAGCTGGCAAAAGTATGGGGATTTCTCAAGTACCACCACCCCGCGGTCACAAGCGGGCAGCACCAGTGGGACTATGACCTGTTTCGCGTTCTTCCCGCGGTGCTCGCCGCGGCCGATGGCCCGACCGCAAACCAGGCCATTGCCGACTGGATCACCGCCCGCCTCGGCACCGTCACCCCATGCACCGTCTGCGCTACGCTCGACACGAGCGACTTGTACATGGACACGAATCTTGACTGGCTCTCCGACGGGTCGCTTCTCGGCTCCAGCTTAAGCCAGACTCTGCAATCGATCTATGTCAACCGGACTCCGGCGGCCAGGACCTTTTTTGTTTCGATGTATCCGGGTGCAGGCAGTCCGCTGTTTCAAAACGAGTCCTACTATGCAGGCATCAGCCTGCCGGATTCGGGTTATCAGTTGCTCGGCCTCTTTCGCGCCTGGAACATGGTTCAATATTTCTATCCGAATCGCGATGTGATGGCGGACGATCCGGCCAGTTCACCGAACTACTGGGACGACGTTCTGCAACAATCGATTCCGGGCATCGCATTGGCGCAAAGCAGCCTGGAGTATCAACAGGCGCTGCTGCAGTTCACCGCCATGATTAACGATACGCACTCCGGCATTTCGAACTTTACTGGCGCGCGCCCGCCGATTGAACCTTGCCAACTGCCCGTGCAGGTCCGTTTCGTGCAAGGCAGCCCGCTGGTGGTGGGCTATCTCTCGACGGACGGTGCCAGCTCCGGCCTGCAAATTGGAGACGTGATCGAGCAGTTGGATGGTACCGCTATGGCTGACCTGGTCACGCAATGGACGCCGTACTATACGGACTCCAATGAGGCCGCGCGCCTGAGGGATATTGGAAGAGCCATGACGCAGGGAGCTTGCGGTCCGGCCTCCGTGTCAGTATGGCGCGGACGCAAACGACTTCGCCTGACAGCCGACCGGGTGCTGAGCAGTACGCTCAACCTCAGTTCTAACCGGGAGCACGACCTGCCCGGGAGCACTTTCCAGATGCTCTCGGACGACATCGCCTACCTCAAATTGAGTTCCGTGCAGGCGGCGCAATCGGCCAATTACATTGAGTCGGCGGCAGGAACCAAGGGACTGATCATCGACATCCGCAACTATCCATCGGAATTCGTCGTGTTTACCTTGGGCGATCTCCTGGTCTCTGAGCCGGTGAATTTCGTGCAGCTTACCTATGGTGACGTGACCAATCCGGGGGCATTCCATTGGTTGTCGCCGCCAGTGGGGCTGACGCCGGCACAGCCGCACTACGCGGGCAAGGTGGTGATTCTGGTGGACGAGATTACACAGAGCCAGGCCGAATACACGACGATGGCGTTTCGAACGGCGCCCGGGGCGATCGTCGTCGGGAGCACAACGGCAGGCGCCGACGGAAATGTCGCGACGGTCCCGCTGCCTGGGGGCTTCTGGTTCTATTTCAGCGGCATTGGGGTCTTCTATCCCGACCATCGTCCGACCCAACGCGTGGGGATCGTTCCGGATATCGTAGTGACGCCGACCATTGAAGGGATTCGAGCGGGACAAGACGAGGTGCTCAACGAGGCGGTTCGCCTGATTGAGGGGAAAATACCGAGAAAACCGATTGTCACTCCGGCACAGCCAGCCGCTGCTCGCCCTGTTCGGCGTCAACTGCATTGACCGACGCAGAGCGATCGGCGAGGCCCATCGGCTTTACACTCGAGGCATCGACTTCAGGGTGGGGAAGCGCGGCTACCTGTTCCAGGGACGCCCCTTTTCCTGCCCCCTGGATGAGGACCATTATTTCGCGGCACTCCGTTATGTTGAGCGCAATCCTAATCGAGCAGGAATGGCAACGCAGCCATGGGATTATTTGTGGTCTGGAGCGCGATTCCACGTGGGGCTCGTGGGAACCGATCTATTGATCGACGTCGATGTCTTGGAGCACTGGCGCATCGACCCGGAGCAATGGCGACAGTTGTTGCAGACGGATCCGCACGAAATGCTGACTCTAAGGAAGAAAACCAGGACCGGTAGGCCATGTGGAAGCAGAGCATTCGTCGATCGGCTCCAGGAGATTAGCGGAAGGGCTCTCCATCCCCAGCGCCCTGGACCATGCCCACGGGCTTGATGTTCGGGGATACTCGCCTCCCCACTTCAAAGAATCCCGACGGGCAGTTCGATACTACTGTCTCAGCGGATTCTGTGGCCGACCCCGCAATCCAAGATGAGTATTATGTCCCCGGATTTCCGCGACTCAAAAAAAACGGGGAGCCGGAAAGCTCCCCGTTTGGTGCTCTGGAAAGCGGAGTTGGTTAGAAGGTGATTCTCGCGGTGAGCTGGACCACGCGCACCGAAGAATCGAAGCCCAGGAACGAACCATAAGGGCTGACCGGTGCGTTCACCGTCCCTCCAATCAAACCGAACGTCGAGTCCCCAAGCCCATTGTCCGGGAGACTGAAATTCGGGTGGTTGAACACGTTGAATGCCTGGACCCCGATTCCAAGGTTCATGCCTTCCCGGAAGGGGAGCTTGAAGTTGCGATGCAGGTTCATATCCACGTTAAAGTAATGCGGCCCGCGGAACTGGTTGCGCGTCTGCGGCGACCAGGCCGTGAAGTTGTTGAAGCTGGCGGCGCCGCTGTTCAGGAACACGTTCGGATTCAGGCAGGGCGTTCCCGTGCCGTCAAGGTTCTGAATATTGCCACTGCCACAAGAGGTTTGAGCCGCGCCCCCGCCTATCGGCGTAGCCAGAATCACTCCGCCGCCGTTGCCGAGCCCGCCGTTCCAGTTCCCATCCTCAATCGAGAAAGGCAGGCCGCTGCGCCAGTACCACTTGCCCGACCAACTCCATCCGTTCAGAAGCTGCCGGAGGAACGGGTTGCTCATCTGGGGCGTCGGGGTCACGACCCAGTCGGCATTGAAGTTGTGCCGGATGTCGTAATCCGAGTTGCCGTAGTTGTTGGCACGAAGGCTGGTGGGGTTGATCTGCGAGAGCGTCTGGGAGTCGCCATAGGTGAACACACCACCGTTGGAGGCCTCGTCCAGGTTGTGCGACCAAGTGTAGTTCAAGTGAGTCGAGAACCAACGCGAGAAGCGTTTCGTCAGGGTCACAGTCATCCCGTTGTAATCCGAGATCGCACCGAACTGGACCAGGCTCACCTGCCCATAGTTCGGCACGGGGGCACTCGCCGGGATGCCCTTGACGCCGGGGTATATGCCATATAAGTCGAAGGCATTCGCCCAGGAATTGGTATAGGGCAGGTGGATGCCGTGATTGCCAACGTAGTTGACAGTCAGCGCCATCGAGTTGCTCAACTGCCGCTGCACTTGCAGGTTCCACTCTTGCCATCGCGGAGAGGCGATGTTGCCCTGGAGCGACGTGAATGCGGGAGCTGCGAACACGGCCCCCAGCACCTTCAAACTTGCCGAGATCTGGCTATACGTCTGACTCAGGCTGAAGGAATTCGCGGAAGCCTGCCAGATCGCAGCTCCGCCATTCGGGCCCGGATCGAAAGGCAACACGCCCGCCGACGGGCGGACACGAATGGCAACCGACGAGGGGGGATTCGCGAGCAAATCATCCACGAGCCCGGCGGCGGGGTTGTCATAGAATAGGCCGAAGCCGCCTCCGACCACCCACTTATTGCTCTTCCCCGGAGACCAGTTAAAGCCAAAGCGCGGCGCGTAGTCGAGCCCGTCCGTGCTCGGGTAGGCCTGGTGCAGGCCGGTGGCGATATCGGAGCTATAGGGCACGTTGCCGGGCGCTGCGCTGGTTACGCTCGGCAGACCCTGCCAGGGGCCGTTGAAGTCCGCGAAACAATTGAATTGGCACACCGGGTTCGAATTGTGCTCAACGCGCAGGGTCAGGGTGAGCTTCAGGTTCGAGCGGACGTTCCACTCATCCTGCGCATAAACCCCCATGCCCCACATCGCTATCGGCACGTCGCTCGCCGCGTTCAGCGTCTTTCGGTACTGGTAGGCGAGGCCGTTGGCGAAATTTTGCAAGCCAGCGGTGACGTAGCCAAAGTAGACGCCAGGATAGTTGAAGAAGAAATTTTGATCGCTCACGTCGTAGCGGCGGAAATTTTCACCAAACTTCATGTTGTGCTTTCCGCGGATCAGCGCGAAGTCGTCGATGAACTGATACTGCGTGATATCGCGTCCCTGCGGAAAATCGTACTGCGCGCCAAAGCTGGTAAAGGGAACCGCGCCCGAAGTGACGATGCCGACGGGGAACGTGTTGCTGGCCAGCGGCTCACTCTGCGAAAAGATGGCCACGTAATGGCTCGCCGACCCTTTAAATTCATTGGTCATCGACGGTCCGAAGATGTGCGTCTCGGTTAACTGATTGTCGTACTCGGGCTGGTTCGAGAGCGCATTGAAGTTCGGGTTGATGAGAGAGATTGTCGTCGGCTGCAGGCCGTGATCGAGCTTGTAGCGATAAAAAACAACGTCCTTATCGCCGATCTTCTGGTCCACGCGGCCGGCCAGGATCCACTCGGATCCCAGGGCGCCCGCGCTCGTGTCGAACCTCGCTGCGCAGTTCTGCGTGTTGGGGTTAAAGCCCGACAAAACGATGGAGTTGCAGTAGCTGCTGTTGGCGATCGGAACCGCACTGGCGGCGTTCGGCGCACCCGACCATATCCCGAACATCTTCTGATAGAGCGAAGCCTCCGCAGGCTGTTTGGCCTGGACGTTGGCCAGAACCGCATTGGCGAACGCCGTGGTCGGAATGGTCACCGCACCTTCGACCGGTAAAACGAAGCGGAGGCCTTAGAAATCCACAAAGAAGAACGTCTTGTCCTTGCGGATGGGGCCGCCAAACGAAGTCGCCCACTGGTTCGCATTGGAAAATGGCTGCGGAGTGCCAGACTGATTCAAGAAAAAGTCGTTCGAGTTCATCGCCCGGCCGTTCCACCAATACTCCGCATTGCCGTGGTACTGGTTGGTTCCGGACTTCGTCGCGTAAACGACCTGCGCGCCCGAAAGTTGCCCGTATTGGCCCGCGTAGGGATTGGCAACGACGGTGGTTTCCTGCATCTCGTTCTGGCCGATGCCGAGGTTGCTGGCGCCCGAATTGTTGATATTGAAGTACGGGTCCATGAAGTTCTCGCCGTTGATCGTGAACAGGTTCGAGGTCGCCGGCAGGCCATTCAGCGTGAAGTTGCCATAGCCGCCCGTGTTGTTGACCACGACGCCAGGCACGCTGAAAGCGATGGTAGTGATGTCGCCCCCCGCCGCCGGGAGATTCTGCACCTCCTGCGGCGAGAAGGTCGTGTTGATGCTGGACTCCGTATTCAGCAGAGGCGCGACCCCCGAAACCACAACCGTCTCGTTTGTCGCGCCAACTTCCAGGGTCAGATTAGCGGTCACAATCTGCCCGACCGCCACCTCGACCGGACGCTCCGCCTTCCGAAATCCGGTGTACTCCACGGTTACCGTGTAGTGGCCCGGCTTCAGTAGCCGGAAGCGGTATTCGCCGGCCGCGCCGGTCGCCGCGTTCTGAACTGCGCCCGTGTCCAGATTCTTCAAGGCGACGCTTGCATTTGGGATGACGGCGCCGCTGGAGTCGGTGACTGTCCCGGCGATGTCGCCAGTCAGCAGCGATTGCGCGAAGGCCGGCTGTGCCACCGAGAGCGCCAGCCCGAGGGTCGCCGCGGTAAAGACTAGAAAAAGCTTACTGATATGGCCTTGCATCGAAATCTCCTTTCCTGGTCCAAGATATAAGACGTTTACCAGCCACAGAGGGGGTCGTTGTGCGCGGCGCATTCGTTGCCCATTGCGCACTGTGATGGTCGCGCTTGGAACTACCGCACCGCTCTGATCTTTCACGGTGCCGCCGACTCAGCCGGTCTCCTGCTGCGCCACCAAACTGCCGGGCAGCAGTAACACCACGGCCAGTGCCACCAAACCACGGTGCGTCATTAAGGCTATCCTTTTAGCCAAATCCATTTGGATGTCCTCCTTATTAGGATTCGTTAAACAGTCATTTCGAGGATTGAATCGAATCCGCGCAGGGTTCGATCGGAAAACCCTGCAAAAACGTTTTTCCCCCCATTTACGCCTCTAATTAAGGCAAGAACAAGACCAGTAACAAGAAAGGGATGAAGATTTGTCTCATAAACCTTTTCTTTTTAAGAGAATACAGGGTATTCTACACTATAGGCGTTGCGCGGGAATCGGTCGTGCTCTTCTGTTATTCATATTTCTAGATTAGATTTCCAACTATTTGGATTCCCGGGATTCCTTTACTGCAATCTGCGATTCAGACACTGCAAAAGAAGTAGAGGCCACGAATAACACAAGCCAGCATAGCCGCAACCAAAATCTACTTAAGGGACTCAGAGGTTCTAAGAAATCAATTTAGATTCTTTGAGTCTTAGGGCCTTTGAGTCTTTGAGGCAAAAATCCTTGCCAACTGAGCAAAGATTGGCAAGTAAATAGTACGAATAACTCAAGAGGGCTATTCAATTTACTCCACAAGCCCCTATATATTGTGGTTATGCTTTTTACGACCTCGCACAATTTTGGCAAGAAAAGCTGAACCGCAAAGACCACAAAGACCTCGAAGAAAAAATATCCTGGAGATTATATCTTCGAGGTCTTTGTGGTTCATAGTCCTCCATACCCCGAATCACTAGTAGAACCGGTTTCTGCTATCACTGCGCGGGCACTCTTATCGTATACTCATCAGCCGGATCTGTTTTAGGCCGGCTCGATCGTGTGGTTATGAATTCGCAACACATCCTGGCGGCCTCATCCAGATGAAGAAACTTCCGGATGCCCTTGGCCCCCGACCATCGGGATCGGAATCGGGATCGCAGTCGCTATTGGTTCTTAACCGCGAACCACCACCGTTGTCGGTTTCAAGAGCCGATAGCGATGCCGATTCCGAAAATGCTTGCGGCCCTCGCCGCTGCCTTGCATAGTTGCTAGAGTCGTTGGACACATCGTTTTGAAGACACACAAATTCACAAGCTCGCTTCGCGGAGAGACAGCATGAGAGTACTTCTTCTGACCGGACCTGGCGGTGATGCTCAAGGATGGGATGACCTGGCTGTAACGAAATGTGTCGGCGAGGTTGCGGAGGCCTCGGGACACGCTGCCCGTATCGCCGATGTCGAAGCCGAGGCTGATTTTTTCGGGTTGCGGGGTGTCGCGGCAGCCGGCCCGAAGTTGACATAAGACCCGCATATCAGAAGCTGCCTGCCTTCGGAAGGGAGGTAGCATCGGGCCGATTTTGCAGCTTATTTCACCTACCGCTGCCGGTGGCCGCAACCAAGTATGGCGGAGATTGTGACGCCGGGCGCTTTCAGCTTTCAGCTTCCTCCGAAATTTCTTTGCAAAATGCAAAGAAGTCACATATAGAGAATCTATCCGTCACCGTGCGGCATTCAAGGCGGCAGTTTGACGACGAGGAGCTGAACGAAGGCTGACGATTATCGTTCCCACGAATGATCATGCCCAGGTGATTTGGGCGCAACCGCGAAACCGGATAAAGCCCCCCTTTCGGCATCACCGGTGAGGTATTGTCCGAGTACGCCACGATTCGTTCAGAATCCTAGGACATCGCTTGGGCCTGCTCTGATGGCAAGTCCATTGTCCCCATGGCGGGAGAAGCGTAAGATGCACAAGTTAGAGATCCAAATTCCAGCTCAATCCGATGGAGAAGTATCATCTGCAACTTCTCGGCAGGCCATTGGAGGCCACTTGAAGAGCACTCTTCTGTATTGTGCATTTATCCTGACGGCGTTCGCCGCCGCCGGGTCAGTGGTTTTTCATGCAAATGCTCTGGCGACGCTGACCAGTCAGTCTCAGGGGAAATCGTTCAATGCCGGCGGCCTGCGTTCGTTTGAAATTGTTCCGTTGGAGACCGTTTCGGAAACATCCGCCAACGCCAGCATTGGCGACCTCAATGGCGATGGGAACCTCGATATTGTGTTGGCCAAGGGCCGTCATTGGGAGGTGCCCAGCCGGATTTTTTTCGGTGACGGCAAAGGAAACTTCACGCCGGGGCCACCTCTTCCGAGTAAAGCCACCAAGACCTACTCGGCGTCCTTGGTCGATATGACCAAGAGCGGCCATCTGGATATGGTTCTGAGCAATGATGAGCCGGAACCGAAGTTGGTCCTACTCAACGATGGCAAAGGTAATTACACCATTGGCGGGACTTATGGCGACCCAAAGTGGTCAACCAGAAACGCAGCCGTTGGGGACTTGAACGGTGACGGCTATCCGGATATCGCTGTCGCGAATCGCGGCATGACGAGCTATGTCTGCTTCAATGATGGCAAACTCCATTTCCATTGCCGTCCGCTGCCGGACTCGCCGAGCTCGGCGACGGTGGCCATTGCCGATATTGACGGCGATGGCGCGAACGATGTGATTTATGCCTGCCGGGATGAATGCCAAAGCGCTGTCTATTTCAACGACGGCAAGGGAAACTTCACTCGCAAAGAGCCCTGGGGACCGCCGAAATCATCCACACGCGCGATGGCGGTCGCCGACTTTGACGGTGATGGCCATCTGGACATCGCCGCGTGCCACGAGAAGCTGGGCTGCTTTGTGTACCTCAATGACGGCAAAGGCCACTTTGGCAGGGGTATTCAATTCCAGACGCCCGAGGCGTTGCCCTATTCCATGACCGCCGCGGATCTGAATCGCGACGGTCGGCCTGAGATTATTGTCGGCTATGTCAAAGCTCCGGGAGTAATCTATTTCAACGACGGCACGGGGAAAAAGTATCAGCCAGAGCCATTCGGCGACGGCAAGGGAGCGATCTATGGCATGGCGGCAGCCGATCTGGATGGCGACGGATGGCCCGATGTCGTCGTGGCGCGATCCGACGCGCCCTGCTTTGTGATGTTTAACCGCCCACCCAAGAAATGAGTGTAAAGTTGGCCTTCCTCAAGCTTGATAGCAGTCTGGGCTAAAGTCTGTTCACTCCATCTCTCCCTAAAGCAATCACTATCGAAAACTCCTGCTGTGACGCATGAAAAGGTCATGATCCCTCTGGGTGGCGATCATCGGTATCGCTATCGCAGTCGCAATCGCAATCGGCTTTTTCAGGCTGGCAAGACCGATTGCGACTGCGATCCCGATACCGATCCCGATCTGGGGACATAATACTTATCTCTGCGCGATCGGCGCACCGCTGCAAGTCGGATTCCTGCGGTCCAAGCGGGACCGTCCTTGCCGCTATCCCTCGAAAAGAAGTTGATCCTTCAAGAAAGAGTCGCTCATTCGCGCCTTTGGGCAGTCAGTAAGAGTGAAGTGTTTCGGGAGGACCCATGGCCCGCAGGGCGCGCGTTGTAGTCCCCGGTATCCCACACCACATCACCCAACGCGGCGTCCGCGCCATGAGGATCTTTTTCAGCCTGGAAGACCGTCTCGAGTATCTGTGGCTTCTGCGTTATCATGACGGGATTCACGGTTTGCATTTCGCATCTTACACGCTCATGGACAATCATGTCTTGTGGTTATTCCCGAACGGGAAGATAGCCTGCGCAGAGCGATCGGCGAGGCCCAGCGGCTTTACACTCGAGGCATCAACTTCAGGGTGGGGAAACGAGGCTACCTGTTCCAGGGACGCCCCTTTTCCTGCCCGCTGGATGAGGACCATTATTTCGCGGCATTCCGTTATGTTGAGCGCAATCCTACTCGAGCAGGGATGGCAGCGCAGCCATGGGATTATTTGTGGTCTGGAGCGCGATTCCACGTGGGGCTCGTGGGAATCGATCCATTGATCGACGTCGATGTCTTGGAGCACTGGCGCGGCGACCCGGAGCAATGGCGACAGTTGTTGCAGACGGATCCGCCCGAAATGCTGACTCTCCAGAAGAAAACCAGGACCGGCCGGCCATGTGGAAGCAGAGCATTTGTCGATCGGCTCCAGGAGATTAGCGGAAGGGTTCTCCTTCCCCGCCGCCCTGGACCACGCCCACGGGCTTGATGTTCGGAGATACCCGCCTCCCCACTTCAAAGCATCCCAGCGGGCAGCTCGATACTGCTGTCTCAAGGGATTCTGTGGCCGACCCCGCAATCCAAGATGAGTATTATGTCCCCGGATTTTTGCCAGCAGTGCGGTTCACCTTCTGAGAGAAGAAGAGATACTCGATCTAACCCGGAATTTCTAGAGGGAATCACTTGCCTTCTAACCGGAATTTTGTCAATAATTTAGCCTTTAGACTTCTTGTCCTGTCCATGGCCGCGAATTCCATTCTGTTGCGATCTGAGGTGGGGCGGATGCGGGATATTATGTGGAAGGGCAATTGCCGTACGCATGATCTGGTGTTGCCGATCCCGATCAGCAAATCGTATTCTTCAAGTAGGGAATCATGATGCGGTTTAACTTTGAATAGGACCCTGCCAAGGCAAGATCGAACAGGAAAAAACATGGTGTGAGTTTTGAGCTTGCCGCAAGCGTCTTCAGGGATCCGCGGGCATTGTCCGTTTTCGACACGGACCACAGTGAGGATGAAGGCCGTTGGATCACGCTCGGAGTGGCAGCCACCGATGTCATTCTGATCGTGAACCACACATTTGACGCGATCGACGAAGAAACCGTCGAGATTCGAATATTTTCGAGCCGCAAGGCAACGAAACGGGAGCAGAAGAACTATGCTGAGTAAGGGCATGAGAAAGGAATATGATTTCTCCAAGGGGGAACGAGGCAAATTCTTCAGGAAAGACGCCGAGTCCAATCTCCCGGTCTACTTGGATGCTGACAACCTGTCTTTCATTACCACGATCGCCGAGCGCAAGAAATCCGATATTTCCGAGGTCGTTAACGATCTGATCCGATCAGATAAGGATCTCGCGAAGGTGATGAAATAAGCGCATCGTAATAGAGTTCGATCGCGACGCGCGCCATTGCGGCAAAGAAAGGGCTGTTTGTGGCGTTTGGGAAACCGGCGATTCACGAAGTTGACCTTTGGGGGATCGGTGCCGGACCAGGCGAAGTCTTTCGAATCTGACAGAATGAGCATTCATGGAGGGCCTGAAAATAGGGCTTGCGTTCGATTTTCGACCCTCTTTTTTCGTTCTATGGCATTCCCCAGGCGACGAATCCCGGCGGTGCCGATCAAAATGTTGGCCGGGCGCATGACGGTGCGCTTCGGGCGACCGTCTACTGCCTCGGCACAAGAATGGGCGGGAGTAGCAAAAAAAGCGGTCGACGCGACGCGCCTTTTGCGCCGCTCTTCCTCATTGCTTTTCCTCTTTGTCCGAGGCGTTCAGCGGCTACAGAAGTATCAGTTTTTTCGTGTCGCGATCAAGCCACGGGGAACAATCCTTGGAACGAAAAAAACAGGCCCGAAAATCGAGCGCAAGCCCGGTTTTAAGGGTATGTCTGAGAGGCATCGTTTGGGAATCATTCAACTTGCCGTGGTCCGACTTAACCGGCCAATCGGGCAGGATAGAACCATAGATGAATGGTTTTTTTCTTCAGTTGAGTGCTGTTTTTCTTCAGTTGGTTTATTTTGTTTCCCAGAGGCAGAAAAGAGCAAGGCCCCAACCGTTCACAGCGGCTGGGGCCCGAAACATCCGGAACTGGTCTTAGCAGCTCCGCACCCGAGGATAAGCCTGCCATGATCGACGTCCGTTGTCGAGCCCTGCCTTCAGGAAGACAGCGACACCCTGCCAAGCGAGTTTCGCCAGCGGACATGTCGAGGCCCAGGATGCGCCAGAGCCTTTTTTGTCTGCCGCCATTGTGACCGAGGGCAGCGTTACTGCAGTCAAGAGTGCCGCCGCCAAGGGCGGTTAGAGCAACGACGCAAGGCCAACAAGATCTACCAGCAAACCCTGACTGCAAAGCTCGATCATGCAGATCGCCAACGCGCGTATGTCCAGCGCCAGAAGCTCAAAAGCAAAAAAGTGACAGGTCAAGGTAGCGACGCGGGCGATCCGTCTGCCAGGATGGTTGCGGCACCAAAAAGTACCGGGGATACATCTCGACCCGTGCAACGACAGGCGGCTGATGAAAAGCCGATCCATTCCAGCCTGGTTTTTTGCATTATTTGCGGCGGATCTGGGTTGCCCACGTTTTTGCAGCACTCGCCGTGAGAGAACACCGGGGGTTCCGCCGCGACCTTGATTGCAGATATCAGCCGAGGTCCTTGGGTCATGAGAAGGGCTTTCCATGCAAAGCGATTTTGAATCCTTGAAGCGAGAGATTCCGTTGTTGCCCTACCTGGCCCGGTATGACTGGAAAGGACGGCCAGTCGGTTCCCAACAGGAGTTTGTGGGATTGTGTCCACTCCACACGGAAAGCAAGCCGTCGTTCTACGTCAACGCCCGCAAAAATGTCTTCTACTGCCATGGATGTGGCCATGGCGGCGATGTAATTCGTTTTGTCCAGCTTTATCGAAATCTTTCATTTCACCAAGCTCTTGTGCAGCTGAAGCAAGAACTGGCTGTGCCTGAAGCGTCTCCCCACGAGGTGCTGAAGGAATCATGGGCTTTCTACCAAAGCCAGGTCCCCTGCCACGGTGAGGCTCTTTACTACCTCCACACCCGAGGCCTGCATGATCCCGCACTCATGCGCCAGATCGGCATAGGGTATGCCCCCGGAGGATCTCTGCGCCGTCACCTGATTCAATTGGGCTACCCATTGGGTCGGCTCCTGCAATCAGGGCTGATTAATGGAAGCGGCCATGACACTTTCTTCCGTCGCATCGTGTTTCCATGTTTCGATCAAGATCGTCTCGTCAATCTTTACGGTCGCAGCATCGGCAGTGATCCGCCCCATCGGTTTCTTCCTTTTCCAAAAGGCGGCCTTTTTGCCTGGAATACGGTACGCACCTGCCCTGCCGTGATTTTGGTCGAAGGTCCGCTCGATCTGGCGGTCCTTTGGCAGGCCGGCTTTGTGAACACCACCTGTGGTTTTGGCATACACCTGAGCCGCCTGCAACTTTCGCAACTGTGCGATGCTCCCGAACGCCAGGTTTTCATAGCCTTCGACTCTGATCCGAACGGCGCCGGCCAAAGTGCCGCTCGCTTCTTGGCGCAACGGGTCACTCATGCCGGCCTGACAGCGCACATTGTCGACCTCCCCCTGGGACATGACCCCAACAGCTACTTTGTCTCAGGGGCAAGGGCGGCAGACTTCCGCCGCTGCCTTGATCTGGCGGAGGCCTTGCCATGATGCCCTTCCGCCTCCGCTTTGACGATTCTGGCACCGCAGGCACTTCTCCATACCGGATCGTGGATGCCCGGAACCAGGAGCTACGTTGGACTAACCACTTTCTCGACGTGCAGTGCCTACGCAACTTCTCGCCCCGGTCACTTCGGTCCTATGGCTATGACCTGTTGAACTTCGCGCGCTGGTGGTGCCGCCGCAAATCCAGTTCTCTGGCTCAGCTGAATGAATCTCTTCTTCTGGAGTACGTCCGTCATCAACTTCAAACGCAACCCCAGCCCACACCTCAGACCGTGAATCACCGCCTTGGTGTGGTGCGTTGCCTTTACCGTTTTCACTATCGCCGGGATATCCCACACGACCGCATCCGAACCTAGTACCAAACCCGACGCCCTGTCGGTTATGGCAGACCCGTGCGCAAAATCGTCGGCCTGCGTTTGAAACAGCCCCGCCGCGTCATCATCCCTCTATCTCATGAAGAGGTCGCTCGGTTCTGGGCCAGCTTCCGTACCTATCGCGATCTCGGCATTATCGCCTTGATGCTCTTTAACGGCCTCCGCTCGCGCGAGATCATCGAACTCCGGCTTGAGGATGTCCGTTTTCCCGAGCTCCAGTTCCGCGTCTGTGGCAAGGGCAACAAAGAGAGAATGCTGCCGCTTTCGGAAGACACCATGGCGACGCTGCAGCGGTATCTCGACTTTGAAAGACCTCGTGTCTCATCGCCTTTTGTCTTCCTGTGTTTGAAAGGCCGCCGGCGCGGCCGTCCTATGACCGCCGCGGGCCTCCGCTCCCTGTTTCGCCATCATCGCCGGACTGCTGAGGTCCCCATGGCCAACCCTCATAGATTCCGCCATACCTTCGGAGCGGATATGGTACGTTGCGGCATCTCGCTGCCCGCCTTAATGCATTTGATGGGACACTCCCGCATTCCAACCACCATGCTTTACGTGAGGCTTTCTCCCGAGGATGTCTGGCGCGAATATCGCCGGGCACTTCAAAACAGAATTCCACTCTCCCCGCCACTGCAACCATGAAAAAACACCCGCGCCGCAACCTGCAAGAGTGGTTTGACTACGAGATCCAAAACCTTGCCACCGTGCTGCGTCCGACGACCATCGAGCTGTATCAGCTTGCAGCAAAATCCTTTCTGTCCTACCTTCATGCTCAGTGGCCGAATGTCCGCGGACCCTCGCACTTGCGCCGTGATCCCCATATCCTCGGCTGGCTCCGCAGCCTGTGTCAACGACAGCCGCCGCTGGCGAACAAAACCCGTACGGAAAGGATCATCAATGTTCGCCGCCTGATCCGCGATCTGGAGACAAGCAGCGATCCGCCCCGCGAAAATTTTTCGCCCCTGGAGATTGCCCCGCTCCTGACAGGTACCTTCCTAAACCGCTATCCCCGGAAGACGACCGGCGGCTGCAACAACGACTTCTCGAGAGACCGACTTTGCGTTCGAAAGCCCTATGGATTCTCAGAGCAACTGGAATGCGCATCGGCGAATGCCGCATGCTTACGGTTGATTCCTTGCGCGACCTGGGGCAGGACCAGTGGGCTGTGCGCGTTCCCTTGGGAAAACTCCATACCGAAAGATGGGTTCCGGTCGATGACGATACCCGCAGGATCTTTAACAGCATTCTTGATCAGAGGCCTTCGAACCCAGACATGCGGGACACCCGGAACCCCGGGTTTTTGCTGCTGCAGAAAAACGGCAAGCCTCCTTCCTATATGTCCATGAGAGAAGAACTCATCATTGCGGCCCACGAGGCGGGGTGCTCTGTCCAACCTACGCTGCACCAGATGCGGCATACCTTTGCAACAGAAATGCTCAGAGCCGGAGCGAGTTTGCCTGCTGTCAAGGCACTACTGGGACACCAAACGCTGGAAATGACCATGCGCTATGTTCAGGTCAGCCAAGTCGATCTGCAACGCGAATACCACCGAGCCCGAGCCAAAATGGCAGAAATCCATGCCGCCCCTGGACTGCCTAAGACACTTGCGCCCGATCTGACGAGCCTGCACGGGCTGCTCACTGAGGCTGCCCACGTGATGGAAATGTATCGACGTCAGATCAGCGACGTGAAAAAGAATCGTCACTTGGCACGACTCGTCAATCGCATAGCCAAAATTTTAGCCGAGTTCAAACTTGCTCAAGGAAGTACAAAATAAGCACAGATTGGCCGGTTAAGTCCCTGATCAGTTTGGTTTGACGGTCCTCGCCGGTTACCAGGTCGTAGGCCAGCTGGATCTGCTGGTCCGAACCCACCACTTCCGATGCGTGCATGCCGCCGTCGATATAAACGACGGCCTTGCCTTCCTCTGCGAGTTTGTGGGCCTCGGCCGCAGCTGTTCCCCGCGCCAGGCTCAGCTTTTTGGTGATCCCTTTGAAGCGGTCGAGGTCTTTCATGGCCTCTTCCGAGGAAATGACCGCATATTTCTGGCGTCTTCCCATCGAGGTCGGCCCCATATCGAGTACTTTGATGCGCGGGGACTGGCTCGCCAGCAGCTCGAGATAGCCGATGGCCTGCTCGTAGGTGGCCAGCTTGTAGTCCGCACCGACCTTGAACCCGAGGAACTTCTCCGGCGTCGTGATTTCGGCGGAACGTGCCGGAAGACATACAGCGATGAGCATAATGGTGCCCGCAAGAAACAGCAAAGACGTGCGTCGCACGGTTGCCATAATTTCTCCTGTCATGAAGGACTGATGGTTGCAAGGTATGAAGGCGGCTGCCCATGCACGGCCGATTCGCCGCAGCGGGCGCGGCGGAGAGGATTTTTAACGAGGATTCTGGTGAGCATGGCACCAAGCAGCATGTGGCTGCGACCGAGGTAACGGCTGAAGCGGCGGCCGTCCGGCCACCGCTTCAGCCCCTTGAGCTAATAGCTGATTTTCAAGCCGAACTGAACCTGACGGTTTGGTCCCAACGTGCTGGTTATGGTCCCGAAAGCCGGATTTGTCAGGGTCGAAACCGGCTGATTGAGAAATGGATGGTTGAAAGCATTGAACAATTCCGCCCGGAACTGGATGCCGAATTTCTCGGTCTTGAAGTTCTTCGCAAGTGTGAGATCAAAGTTGTTCGTCCCCGGACCATTTATATTGTTACGCGGGTCATTTCCAAAGGTGCCTGCGGGCGCGGATACAAAGGCTGCCGGGTTCAGGTAGACGGTCTTGGAACCGCTATTTTCAAGTAACGGGTCCACGCCGGCGACGATGTTCGGGCGATCATTATTCACACCTGTGCTGCCGTTGTCCTTGCCCAGTTTGATAAAGATCGGCCTGCCGGACTGGAATGCGGTGATCCCGGAGAGCTGCCAGCCGCCAACCACGTAGTTCAAAACGGGGGGCAAGGATTTACCGAAATGCCGGTCGTGTCCGACCGGCAGATCATAGACGTAGCTGATCACGAGCCGCTGACGCGCATCGAAGTCCGAGTTTCCACGATCGGGCTGCGTGTTTCTCGCGTCCTGAGTGACTCCGCCACCCCCGGCGCCGCTGTCGATCGAGTGACTGTAGGTGTAGGAAGCGAGCAGGGAAAGTCCTCCCGAAAACCTGCGTTCCAGCCCGCCGACGAGCGCATTGTAGGTCGAATCTCCAATGCTCGTCAGCATCGATATCGTGCCGTACTGTGGAAAGGGCCGGCGTGATTGCACGGACCCGGTGGTTCCAGGGAACGCCTGGTTCAGGTCGATGGCTCTGGTGAGACGTGTGCCTTTCGTCCCGATATATCCGGCCTCGAACACCATGTTTTTCGCGAACTCGAGCTGGTAGCCAAAGTTCCACTGCTGGATATAGGCGTCGCGGAATCTTGGATCAACGCCGGGCGCGTTGTAGATAGTGGTAGAGGACTGGGAAGCCGGGAACGGATTCGACAATGTCAGAGCATTGGGATTTCCAGGAGTCGAGCTGTAGGTTTCCGGCTTGTCGAAGGGATAGCCCTTGCGCGTGGGATCGAGGTCGTTGCCGAGCATGACGAGATCATAGAAGATGCCGTAACCGCCGCGAAACACGGATTTCGAAGAGTCGCCTGGGCGAAACGCAAACCCGACCCTCGGTCCCCAGTTGTTCCGATCAGGATCATACAGAGCCCTGGACGCACCGTTCAGGCCGGCGGTCTGGTATTGGCCGGTCTGGATGTTGAAGTCCGCGTAGCGATTGTACTTTTCAACGTCGGGCGTGTTGAATTCATAGCGAAGTCCGAGATTCACGGTCAGGCGATTGGAGGCCTTCCAATCGTCCTGGAAGTATCCGGCGTAAGAGTAGATCCTGTGGTAGCGGATGTCCGCCGCGAGCAGATCACGGCTCGTCGAGGCCGGCAAGCCCAGCTCGAAGTCGGCAAATGCGTTTCCCGTCCACCTCCCATCAAATGTGAAACCCTCGCGCGTAGCTTGGGTTGCATTGAACTCCTGCTTGCGCCATTCGAAGCCGGCGCGCATCCAATGCGAGCCCTTGGAAAAGCTCACACCTTCGGAAATCTGATAGGTGTTGCCGACGCGCGGAGACCACGGCATGTCTCCGATCGTGCCCGTACTCGAAATGGAAAATGTGGGCATCCCCCACGCCATCGGGAACGGATTGGTTGGGAGTCCCAAGGTTCCCCCGATATTATTCGTGGCGGCGGTGAGCGCCACTCGAGGCTCAAGGAAACGGTTAAACCCGGCCCGCACTTCGTTCAGCAGCTTGCTCGAAAACACGTGGGTGTCGGTCAGCGAAAGGGCCTGCGAATTCGTCGTGTCCAGCATACCGTAGCCAGGAACGCAGGTCGGCACCTGAGCAGCACTGGGGCAGGGTTGATGGAGCAGGTCGTGCGTCAAGCTATACCGTGCGAATAACGTGTTCGCGTTGCTGAGCCGGTGATCGATGCGCCCATTGATCGAGCTTACGTTTTCTACCTGGGCGAGGGTAGCCTGAAGGTTCGAGGCGCCCGTCAGTCCGGGAGTCGGTTGCGGCCACGCCCCCATGGCAATTACCTTCTGAGACACCGGATTGAACAGGGTCGGCGATATTTGATTTCCGGTAAAGGTCGCGCCGCCTGCGCCAAACGGATTCTTCAGCGCCGTCTTCACCGAGGAAAAGTCGCCCTGCAAAAAGGCCAATGAAGGCACCTGCTGCAGGCTGGTGAATGACTGCTTCCGATTCAAGCCCTCATAGGCCACAAAGAAAAAGGTCTTGTCGTGCCTGATCGGCCCCCCGAAGGTGGCACCATACTGGTTGCGCAGGAATGGCGCCTTCGGGCCCGTCGTGTTGAAAAAATCCCTCGCATCCAGCACGTCATTGCGCAGGAATTCCCAGGCCGCTCCGTGAAAACTGTTCGTGCCTGATTTCGTGGTTACGGTAACCTGCGAGGCGCCGCTGCGCCCGAATTCCGCCGAATAGGAGTTCTCGACCACCTTGAACTCCTGGATGGCATCCACAATCGGGCGCACCGCCCAATTGTTGGTCGCCGGATCATTGTTGTTGATGCCGTCCAACATGAACGAATTCTGCGTCTCGCGCCCCCCAGACGCATTGAAGCCGCCGCGTGCGCTCAGACTCGACCCCGGTGCGGGCGATACCGCTCCAGGGACAAGTTGTGACAGAGACTCGAACTGGCGTCCGTTGAGCGGCAACTCGAGGATCTTCTGGTTGTCGAGCACCTGGCCGACCGACGATGTTTCCGACTGCACCAGAGGCGCGGCGTCGGTTACCGTCACCTGCTCATTGTTGCCCCCGACCTGCAGCGTAAAATCGATGCGCAGCTTGTCGTTGACGTTGAGCATGATGTTGTCCGCCAGGCCTGTCTTGAAGCCGGAGCAGCCGGCCTGGATTTTGTAGACACCGACCGGGAGCAGCGCAATGGTGTAATCACCGCGCTCGTCGGTCGGAGCCGTCCGTTGAGCATTGGTTCCCGTATTGGTGATTGTGATCATCGTGCCCGGCATGACTCCGCCGGAGCTGTCTTTGACCGTTCCGGTGATCGAGCCTGTCTGTGCCCAGACTGTCGAAACCGAAAACAAACAAACGAAAATACCTAGCAGACCAAAATTCCGAAGAGTTCCCATGGTTGCCTCCGTTTTGAGCAGGCCTGGACACGGCAAGGAGATGCGAAATCGCCGGCTCCTCTGAGATCATCCAGCTGCGACCTCGCATTGAACAACATATTCCATGCAATTTTACATGCACGTTAAAACAAGCAGCTGGAGGCGCGCTCAGGGCGCGGCAGAGTCGCCGAAGAGGTAACCGTCCGCGCGGGGAAAAATCCCGATCCACCTGCACCGTCCGTGCTTGGGTTCTAGTGCCCTCAATGTTGCCAACTGTAAGCCCGAGTTCTTCCGCATGTCCAATGAAACTTTTTTATGGTAACGATAAACGCGCATGCCGTCGGGGAGAAAGGCAAAGGCAACTGTCAAGACGCCAGGACGCCAAGAAAGAACAATATTATTGACTCTCTTGGCGGTCCTGGCGGTTCAGCGATGATCCGTTCTTCCTAAATCACACCATCCCTCTTCAGTTGATGAACGGCTTCTTTGGAATAACCCAGCAAGCTGCAATAAATCTCTTCATTGTGTGCGCCGAGATATGGGGCGGGGAGGTCGAACTCCCCCTTGGACTCGGAGAGTTTGACAGGGATATCGTGGCCGACAGCGCCTTTCACCTTCCCGAGTTCTGGGTGAATCAGGTCGACAATCATGCCCCGGTGCTTCAACTGGGGATCCGCAAGAACTTCCGGAATCGTGGCCACGATCCCACTGGCCACTCCATGTTTCCTGACGATTTCAACCACTTCCGCCTTTGCCTTGGTAACCGTCCAGCTCTCGATGATCGAGTCCACGGCATCGGCATTCATCATTCTCTGATCAAGTCTCTTGAACCGGGCGTCGTCCACCAGATCTTCGCGGCCCATGGCCTTCAGCAGGTTCGTCCAGTGGCTATCGGCGGCACTGCAGATCACCACATATCCGTCTTTGGCCTTGTGCGAATTGAATGGAGTCAGCCGCAATCGGCGGTTGCCGGTGCGAATCGGGATTCCCCTCTCCACATAGACATCGAGTGACTCATCGAAAAGAAAGGAGAAAAGACTGTCCATCATGGAGATATCAACAGCCTGCCCCCTGCCGGTCTTCTCGCGATAACGAAGTGCCGCTTGAAGGCCAATAACCATGTAAAGAGCAGAGACCAAGTCCCCGGCAGCCACGCCCATCCGCACGGGCGGGTTCTCCGGGTATCCGGTCACCTCCATAACGCCGCTCATGCCCTCGACCACAGGATCGAATGCCGCGAGACTGCGATAGGGTCCATCCTGCCCGAAGCCTGAAATAGAACAGAGGATGATGTCGGATTTGATTTTCTTTAATTCCGGATAACCAAACCCCAGCCGCTCCATGGTTCCGGGCGCGAAATTCTCCGCGACAATATCAACCTTCTTCACCAACTCCCGGCAGAGTCGTTTGCCGGTTTCGTTTTGCAGGTTCAGGGTGATGCTCTTCCTGCCTCGCGCGCGCTTGAGAATGCACAATGAAAGGTCCCGGGGATCTTTCTTTTCAAATACGATTCCCTCCGGCCCATAATAGGGGCCGTTGGCGCGCACGGCATCTCCCCCATCAACCTTTTCCACTTTGATCACCTCAGCCCCAAGGTAAGCCGCGATCTCCATGGCATAAGGACCCGAAAGCCAAGCGGTCAAATCCAGGATGCGAACATTCTCCAGTGGCCTTTTCATCCTGCCCTCCCTAAGCGTCATAACCGACAATTGAAATTTCCGAACCTTGACGAATCCTAAAACCCCGACTCGCGAGCGATGACCAGGTGGTGGATTTCGGATGTCCCTTCGGTGATGGTGAAGAGTCTTCCATCCCTCCAATAGCGCTGGACCGGATATTCCATCATGTACCCGTAGCCGCCGTGAATCTGCATGGCTTGCGCCAAAATCTCCTCCAGGGTTTCCGCGCAGAAAAGCTTGACCATGGAGGCCTCTCTGGCCACCTTGCGCCCGGCGTCGTAGAGCCGCGCCACTCGATAGGTGTATGACCTCATGATGTCGCTCTTCATGGCCATTTCGGCGAGCTTGAAGCGCGTGACCTGGAACTCGACAATCGGCCGCCCGAACTGGACGCGGCTTTGTGCATACTGCAGGCTGGCTTCGTACGCAGCCTGAGCCACACCCGTGCAGCGGCCGCCGTAAGTGATTCTTCCGGAAGTTAGCGTGTCCAGAATCTGGCTGAATCCGCGGCCTTCCTGGCCTCCAACGAGACGCGCCGCGGGCACGCGGCAGGCTTCAAAGAGCAGCTCCCCGGTTTCAGCGGACCGGTTTCCCACTTTGTCGAGTTTTCGGGTGACGGCGAAACCGGGAGTGCCCTTCTCCACTACGAAGAGACAAACGCCCTCTGCCTTGCGCGCCGGATCCACAGTGGCTGCGACGACGGCATAGTCACAGATCGGACCATTGGTAATGAATGTCTTTGACCCATTGAGGACGTAGTGATCGCCGTCCTTGGTCGCCCGGGTTTTGATGCTGGCCGCGTCCGACCCCACATCCGGCTCGGTCAAAGCGAACGCGCCGATTTTCTCCCCCTTAATTGCCGGAAGAAGAAACTCCTGCTTGAGCTCATCGGAACCGAACCGATAGATGGGATTCGTAGCCAGGCCCCCCTGGACCATGAGTCCGGCGGCGATTCCCGCGCAAATGCGGTTGAGCTCCTCGGCGAGAATGCATTCGGCTATTTTGTCCGCACCCCCTCCACCCATCTCCAGGGGATACCGGATGCAGAGGAGACCCAATTCACCCATCTTGCGGAAAAGTTGGATGGGGAACTTGCCCGACGCTTCCGCCTGCTCGACGAGCGGCGCAACTTCTTCTTCGGCAAAGCGCCTGGCGGTCTCTTTGATCATCTGCTGTTCTTCAGTCAGCTCGAAATCCATAGCGCTCTTCTCCTATTGATCGTTGCTTTCGACGATTGCGCAGATGCCTTGTCCTCCACCGCCGCAGACCGTTTCCAGTCCGTAGCGCGCACCGCGCCGTTTCATCTCATGAATCAAAGTCACCAGCCTCATGGCTCCCGTTGCCGCGATCGGATGGCCCAGGGAAATCCCGGAACCGTTGACGTTGATTTTTTTGTCGAAATCTTCCTGCCGGACCGCCATCAGCTTGGCATCGGCCAAGGTCTGCACCGCAAAAGCCTCCTGAATTTCAATCAGATCGATCTGGCCGATGGAGAGTCCGAGCTTCTTCACCGCCTTGTCTACAGAGGCGGGTACCGCCGGATAGGTAAGTGTCGGATCCGTGCCCGCGATGGCACAGGACCGGAAATATGCCATCGGCGCCACGCCGAGTTGCTTTGCCTTGGTTTCGGACATCAATACCAGTGCGGCGGCGCCGTCGTTTTCACTGGAGGAATTTCCTGCCGTGCATATGCCGTCGGGATACACCGGAGGCAATTTGGCGAGTTTTTCCATGGTGGTGTCCCGCCGCGGGGTTTCGTCCAGAGCGAAAACCGCGGTCTCGCCTTTCTTTTTGGAGATGGCAATGGGAACAATTTCGTCGCTGAATTTCCCGGCATCAATCGCGGCGATGGCTCTCAAATGGCTGCGCAATGCCCATTCATCCGCTTCCTGGCGGGATATCTGTTCCTTTTTCGCCGCGGTTTCCGCCCAGGTCATCATGGAAGGAAGCTCGCCAAACCTCGCGATCGGCTGAGACATCACCCGAGCCCGCTGGATCCTGTCATAGAGGGGCACTCCCCACATCGAGAGTGCGCCATGACCTTTCGGCATGAATCCCCATTTGTCGTCCTTCTTTCCGCCCAAGCCCCATTTGATATCGCCGGGGAAATAGAGCTCCGCCTGGCTCATACTCTCGATTCCACCCGCGACAATAATGTCGGCATTGCCGGTTTGAATCTTCATGACACTGAAGAAAACGGCGTCCAAACCCGAGCAGCAACGGCGATTCAGCGTCACGCCGGGGACCTCGGCCGGCCATCCGGCATCGAGAAGCGACATGCGCGCCCCATTCGCGCATTCGCCGTTCTGATAGGCCTGCCCCATAATCACATCATCAACCCAGGCGGGCGCAACCTTGGCTCTCTTCACCGCTTCATTCAGGACTACACTTCCCAGCCGGTACGCCGGGAAATCCCGCAGCGCTCCACCATATCCTCCAATGGGCGTCCTCACACCTGCGACAATTACGACAGTCTCCATCCAAACACCTTCCTTTCGGGCTCCGTCACGGCCGCCGCTAGTGGTTTGCAAAAGTCGGCTTTCTTTTCTCGAGGAAGGCGGTCACTCCCTCCATGAAATCTTTGGTTCTGTAAACCTCGCCGTATAGCTCTGAATCCTTCCGCAACGACTCGAGGAAGGAATTTTGCGCCGCCAGGAACATCGATCTTTTGGCAATGTGGATCGCCGCCGGCCCTTTAGCAATGAGTCCGGCCAGCGCCATGACTTCTTCCATCAGTTTTTCGTGGGGGACCACACGGTCGACCAGGCCGATTTTCTCGGCTTCCTGAGCCTTGAGAACCTTCCCGGTGAAGATCATCTCCTTGGCTCGGCCGGCTCCGACCAGCCTCATGAGACGGACATTGCCTCCATATCCGGGCATGATCCCGATTCGAACTTCCGTCTGGCCAATCTGCGCGCGGTCGCCGGCGATCCGGATGTCGCAAGCCAGCGCGAGCTCGCAACCGCCGCCTAGCGCCCAGCCGTTGATGGCGGCGATCACGGGCTCATCCATCGATTCCATAAAGAGGAGGATTTCATTGACTTTCTTCGAGGCATCGATGGCATCCTGCGGGGTCCGGTCCTTGAGCATGCGCACGTCCGCACCCGCAATAAAAGCATCATCTCCGGCACCGGTGATTATGCCCACACGCACGGCCGGATCGGCGTGCAGCCGCTTCAGTACATCCTCGAACTCCATCCAGGTCTCCCAGTTGAGGACATTCCTCACCTCGGGGCGGTTGACCTTAATGACCCCCACTCCTCCGTTGATCTCGTAAATCAGGTTTTTGTATGACAAAGCTTTTCCCCCCAGGTTGGATCGCGGTCACTTCGCTTTTGCGCTGGCTTCCTGCTTGTACTCGTACCAGCCGCGTCCTGTCTTGCGGCCCAATTCCCTCGCTCTGACCTTGCGTCTAAGGAGTTGAGGCGGGTAGTAGCGCAGGTCCTGGCTTTCCTGGTAAATGGCCGTCAGCGCTCCACAGGAAACATCCAGCCCTACGAGGTCTCCGGTCTCAAAAGGACCCATCTTCCTGCCGAAGGCCAGCCTGACCCCTTTGTCGATGTCCTCCACCGTTCCGATCCCCTGCTCTAGCAGACGGATGGCCTCGACGTAGCTCACGAGGTTGATCCGATTGAGGAGAAAGCCGGGGACGTCGCTCTCAACCCGCACAGGTTCCTTTCCCACTCTCTTGACGAAACTCAGCGCCGTCTGCATGGTCTGCTCGGAGGTCTTGATTCCTCGAATGACCTCTACCACCTCCATCATAGGCACCGGATTGAAAAAGTGGAGTCCGAGCACCTTTTCCGGACGCCTGGTGACGCACGCAAGCTCGGTAATAGGGATGGCGGAAGTATTGCTGGCAATCAGCGTGTCGGGACCGCACATCTCGTCGAGTTTTTTGAAGATCTCCTGTTTTACCTCGAGTCTCTCGAACACGGCTTCGATCGCAAGGTCCGCATCCACGGGCGGAGCGAACTCGGTGCCGGCCTGAATCCGCCCCATCACGGTTTCGAGACTCTCGGCCAGTTTGCCTTTTTCAATGAATTTCTTAACCGACCAGGCAATGCTCTTCAGGGCCTGATCCAGGCTTTCGCGGTTGATGTCATTTAGGAAGACCTGGATGCCGGCCTGGGCGCAAACCTGGGCGATTCCGTTCCCCATCGTTCCGGATCCGACCACAAAGACCTTCTGGATAGCCATGTCCCCTCCTGCGGGCTAGATTGCATTGTATATTACATGTAATTTTGTATGCTATTATGCGGATCGTGTCAACCATAAAATCGACGATCACGAGTGTGAAAGACGAATTTGCGGATGGCAACGATTTTTCAAGACCACTTTACGCATCTGCCGAGATCTCCCCGGCGAAAAAGGTGACTGTCCCGAATGGCGTTTAACTAAGAGTGCCCGCAATCACCTCGTGGTACCGCCAAACCGAGCGTTTAAGCCCCGAAGGGGCGGGGCAGAAAAGCCCAGGGCGTGAGCCCTGGGATCATGAATATCCAGGAGACAAGCCCTATAAGGGCGAAGCAGCCTGCGCTGCCCTTACAGGGCTGGTTCCGTGCTCGCCGTCATTTCCCAGGGCTTGCGCCCTGGGCTTTCCTGCGGGATCCTTTCAGGGTCCTAATCGGATTCCTTGATTAAACGCCATTCATGACTGTCCCCAATATCGCGAGGGCGAGCGGGCGCGCAAGCCTGGAGGCATCAGCCCTTGAGTATGTGGACGGCGACGATTGCCGTTTCCCCAGCCACATTGCCCCCCCGTTTTCCACGAGCCCGATATCGGGGGCAGGTTTGATCTGCCGATCTCCGGCCTCTCCTCGCATCTGCCAGACGATTTCAGCCACCTGAGCCAGACCCGTCGCGCCCGCGGGGTGCCCTTTGGCGCTCAATCCTCCGGAAGGATTCACGGGCAGCTTGCCGCCCAGCCAGGTCACGCCCTCGTCGATCATGCGGCCGCTTTCACCCGGGCCGCAGAGCCCCAGTTCTTCGTACAAAAACAGCTCGACCGGAGCCACGGCATCATGGACTTCCGCGACCTGCACATCCCCGGCGGTGATGCCCGCTTCCTTATAGGTTTGCGCCGAAACGCGCACAACGATGCCGGGCTCATCCTTCCCGGTGAAGCCGAAACTGCCCAATGCGGTCGCGCCGATCTTGACCGGCCTCTTCCCCATTCGCAAAGCCATCTCCTTGGTTCCGACGAGGACTGCCGATCCGCCGTCTCCCATTGGACAGGTCATCAGGAGGGTTATCGGGTCGGCAATCATCCGGGACTTGAGCACCTCCTCGACCGTGACGCGGTTGCGATATTGGGCGTGAGGGTTCAAGGCGCCATTGTCGTGGTTCTTGACCGCAACCTTGGCGAACTGTTCGCGCGTCAGACCATACTTTTGCATGTGCCCGCGGACGCGCATCGAATAGATGCCGGCGAACAGAATTCCCATTCGCCCTTCGATATCGATATCAGAGGAGGTGGAAAGCGCCTTCAAGCTCTTACCGATGTCATCGCAGAAAAGCTTCTCCACACCCAGGGCCAAAGCTAAATCCGCCTGTCCCGACGCGACCGCCATGTTCGCCAGATAAAACGCCGTTGAACTGGAAGCGCACGCGTTCTCGACATTGATGATGGGTATCCTGTTGATGCCGACGTCCCTCAGTATGACCTGCCCCCGAACCGACTCCTGACCTGTGATCATGCCCGCGTAGGCATTGCCGACGAAGGCAATATCAATGTCGTGAGGATCAATTTTCGATTCGTGGATTACATTCCAAACAGGCTCGTAGGCCAGATCTTTCAATGTCTTGTCGAGGAGTTTCCCGAAGCGGGTCATGGAAACTCCGAGCACATAGGTGTCTCTCAATCTAACCTCCTACTTGGCCTAAGGGAATCTCTCCCGAAACTCGCTGGTTATATCGAAAAACCGAATGAGCAGCTTGGACCTCGACGTGGACCTCGACGTGGACCTGGACGGTCTTGTTCGAGGTAAACTTTCCAGACATAACATTTATCAGATCGCCATTTATCCGTGCATGCCCACGTCCAAGTCCAAGTCCAGGACGGAGGGTTAGGTAGTTTCGCGACAGAACCTAAGCTACCGGTCGAAATCGATAACCGAGGATTGCCCGGTCATCCTTGTCCCTGCCGACCCTGATGGCTTTCATGATCATTCGGCAGCCGATGCTCAGGCTGGAGCCGTCGCCATAATCAGTGAGCAATGAGAAAATCCGCGGCCCTCCCCCGCATATGTCGATGTAACCTTGGGCGTGAGGAATGCTGTATCCCGGGGGAGCTATACTGGCGATCGAATAGGTCTGCAGGATTCCCTCGTCACTCAGTGTCAACTCTTTTGTGAACTGATCGTCGAGACATCGAGGGCAGTTTTTTCTCGTTGGGAAAAAGATCCGTCCGCATCGTTCGCATCGGGTCCCCATCAGGTGAAGCTCCTCGGGGCTTCTGCCGGCCAGCGTTCCGGGGACCTCCAGAACCCAGGATCGCGCCTTCACGATATACTGGACGATCTGTTTGACATCCGAACCTGGAGGAAAGATCGCGCCGACGCCCAGTGCGCGAAGCGCCTCATAATCTTCCTCCGGGATCACGCCTCCCATGATCACGGGGATATCGGCGGCCTTCTGGGCTTCCAGTTCTTTCCGGACTTTTTTCATAACTTCCACGTGAGCGCCAACCATGGAAGAGATGCCAATGACGTCGACGTCTTCCTGGACCGCTATTCTGGCCACCGTGGCTGGGGTTTGCCGGATTCCGGTATAAACCACCTCCATGCCCGCATCCCGCAGCCCCTGAGCCACCACCTGCGCCCCCCGGCTGTGCCCGTCCAGGCCGATCTTGGCGATCAACACCCGCGGCGCCCTTTGCGATTCCGTCATAACCATGTGACACCTTCCTGATGAACACCCCACACTTGGGCCAGAACCCGGCACATCTCCCCGATCGTGGCATAGGCGCGAGCGCACTCGACCAGTGCAGGCACCGTGTTCTTGCCGGCTCGCGCCTCACTTTCCAATTGGCTGAGAGAGTTGTTCACCTTTTCATGATCGCGGCTCGATTTGAGTTGCTGAAGCTTTTGAATTGCCCGCTCCTGGACGCCTTTCGGGACCTTGAATGATTCGATCTTGATTCGTTCGTTTTCCTCTTTGAACTTGTTGAGCCCGACGATGACTCGCTCTCCTCTTTCAATCTCCTGCTGGTATTCGCCGGCGGCTTTGCGCATGAGCATTTGATAGAAGCCGCCTTCGATGGCCCTCTGGGCGCCGCCTTTCCCGTCAATTTCCTCCATCAATTTCAGCGCCCTGGCTTCGATTTCGTTCGTCAAGGATTCGATGTAGTAGGAACCGCCCAGAGGATCGACGGCATCGGCGATCCCGGTCTCATTGGCCAGGATGTGCTGGGTCATCAGTGCCACGTGAGCGGCTTCCGCCGTCGGAATGGAGAGCACTTCATCCATGGCATTGGCCGAGAGGCTTTGGGCGCCGCCTAAAATGGCAGCCAGCGCCTCAAGAGCAACCCGCACGATATTATTGAGGGGCTGCTGCGCGGTCATGGTATAGCCGGTGGTATACACTCGGATGAAGCACTTCAGGCTCTCCTGCTTTTTGGGGTGGTAGCGGCTCTCGAGCAGGCGGGCCCACATCCGGCGAAACGCCCGATACTTGGCAATTTCCTCGAACAGGTTCATGGGAACCGCGAGCTGGCACTCCATCAGGGGGGCGAAATCGTCAATGTCCAGGCCCCGGCCGATCGCTTCATCTATATATGCCTTGGCATTCGACAGGGTGAACGCGACTTCCTGCACGGCCGTGGCGCCTCCCTGTCCCATATGGGAACCGCACACAACGATGGGCTTGAAGTGCGGGTGCTTGCAGGTGCAGTATTCGACGGCATCGATGGAGAATCTCAACGAGGGGTTGGGAGGATAGATATAGGTTCCTCTCGCCACGAATTCTTTCAATATGTCGTTTTGCAGGACAACGGTGAATTGGCTTGGTTCGAGTCCTTGTTTCTCGCCCAACGCGATGAACAGGGCGAGCATGATCGGTCCGATGGCGTTAGCGGTGGTGAAGATCTGCTTGGATTTGTTGAGCGGGATGCCGGCAAAGATGTCCTCCATATCCTGCAAGGAATTGATGGCCACGCCGGCCTTGCCGACTTCGCCGTCGGCGAGTTCATGATCCGATTCCAGTCCTAGTTGCGTCGGCAGGTCCAAAGCCACAGCCAGCGCAGTTTGGCCCTTGGAGAGAAGATATTTGAATCTTTCGTTGGTGGCTTCGGGGTTTCCAAAACCGGAATACTGCCCCATGATCCAGAAGCCGCCGCGGTACATCGAAGGATAAATCCCGCGGGTATACGGGAAGGCGCCGGGCAATCCCAGATCTTTTTCATGGTCAAATCCCGATTTCAGGAGGCTGTCGTGATCATACAGATCGGCGAGCGGGATTTTGGAATCCAAACAAAAAAGTTGCTTTCTGCGTCCCCTGGCTTTCTGATCCTGGGCCAGCAGGTTCCGCCATTCCTCAGCATTCATTTTGTCATCCCTCCCAGCACCTGAGCTGCCCCGGTCATGACCTGGAACAGAGATTCGGCCGAATCCGTCATGTCCGAGACTTCGAGCATGTTTTCAACCCGATCCATACTGCGCCGGGACAGTGTATCGCCGGCAGCCTGGCGAAATGTTTCTCGCGTCATCGAAACCGGCAGGGGACTTTCCGGTTCGCCCAACGCGTAGTTCACTTCGCCGCTGTGAACGATCTCGTCGAGGCAGTGGACTTCGACGATGGCTCCCCTCTGATTCGGATAGAGACGCTCCACCTCTGGATCCACGCGGACATGCACCCTTTTCATGAGATCAAGAATTCTCCGGTCCGTAAAATGCCGCTCGTCAAACGCATCCCAGTCGCACCTGCCCAGAACAATCCTGGCGGCGAGCGCGTAAGGAATGTTGAAATAAGCATCTCCACGCTGCTTCAGTGAATCGATCTCGGACTCCACTGCGACCTTGTAGGTCCGCACATCGATTCGTGCCACCTGTGAAGGTTCGAGCTTGGTCTTTTGCAAAATGCCGGCCAGCGCGTCTATGGATGGATGGACATGCCGGCAGCCGGGATAAGGCTTCAGATAGCTGCCTCGAATGGCATATCCATGTTCAAGAGCTTTATCCACAGGCACGAGCGGTTGTTCCGCAAGGTAAGCAGGATAAAAAGCATCCTCGATGATGGACAGGTAGCCTGAATGGTCGCACCCGCCCATCATTGCGGCCGCCAGACCGCTTCGTACGGACCAGGCCACCTGAAGCGGTTGGGTGGTGCCGTTTCTGAAGGAATGCATCAGGCCGGAGCCGCCCATGGCGGCAAGACAAAGGGCATTTTGTGTCCTCTGCGTGTCGTAGCCCAATAGCAATGACGCGGTAGCCGCGGCCCCAAAGGGCGCGCCAATGGCAGTGGGATGGAAGCCTCGACGGGTAAATCCAGGATTGCCGCTCCGGCTTATTCGAACCATCACATCATATCCGGCGATGGCCGCTCTATCGATGTCCAGCCAGCTCCTTCCCTCGGCCAGGGCAAGTATCGTCGGAACAACCGCGGCTGCCGGATGGCATGCCCCTTCCCTGGACCCGTCTTCGAAGACCGAGGCGTGGATAGCAAAGGACCAAACCATGGCGGCATCGAGCGAATGAACGCGTTCGGGACCGCCGCCAGGCCAGCCGCGCCCCCCAGGTACACTGGCGCAGAGTTTGGTCAAATCATCGAATACCTTCGTCCGGCGGCCGATGAACGACGCGGCGGACGCATCCAGCATGTGCTGCCGGACGAGCGCACGGTCCTCGATGGAGGGTTGCGAGGCTCCAATCTCGTGCACGAGCTCCGCCAGATAGCGCGATATGAGTACTTCCGATTTGGCAGACACAGCACGATCCTTTGCTCGGCGCCACATCTTGGAATGCCGGGGAGCTTCATGCAAAGCAGAGCAAGCCCGCACACCCCAGGACACGTCGCGCGATCCGGCTGTCGTCTAAACGAGTTTCGCGACAGAAGCTATTGCAGCACGGCGGAAAAGATATATTCCCTGCCCACGCGGATGTGTTCCTTGACGACTTGAATGGCTTTCTTCACGTCCTTCAAACGTATGGCGTTGAATATGTCCTCGTGTTCCTTCACAACCTCTTTTGCGCGCCCGGCAGGCAGACCCTCAATGCGGTGGCGGAGGAATATCCGCTGATAGATCTCTCGGAAATACTCAGCCAGGTATGGATTGTCGGCCATCAGAATATAACTGGCATGGAATTCCTGATCGAGGGTGAATCTTCCCCTGCTCACGTTGTCCACGACGGACTTCTCATAAAGGCTCTTCTGCCTTTTAAGGCGTTCCAGTTTTTCGGGATTGACCTTTTGAATCGCCCTCTCGATGGCACCGACCTCGACGATTTCCCTTAGCTCATAGAGGGCACTCGCCTCCTGACGCGTAATCTGATGGACCGTGTATCCCTGGTTGGGAACGAAGTCCAGGAAGCCCTCGTTCGCCAGAATGCTCAGGGCATTGTTCACCGGAGTCCGGCTTACTCCCAGCCGCTTGGCCAGGTCCACAAAAATCAGCCTCTGCCCAGGGACAATATCGTAGTTCAACATCATCTCCCTGATCTTTCCGTAGGCCATCTGGGTCAGATTCTTGTTCCGTTCAACAACGGCTTCCGGTTTTGCTTTTTTTTGGTCAGCCACGTTGGCTTATCTCCTTCTGGTATTTTGTCGGAACCTTCACATTCAGCAGTTTTGCCAGGTTAAGACCCTGCATGTTGGCCCTGTCCTGTTCACTGATCGGAGGATACCCCCACCCCTCCTGCAGCTCCTCCGGGATCTTGAGGTTCAAGACGGCCTTCACCGAAAGATCGGCCGGAGATGCCGGCCAATCCGTGCCGAAGACGATCCTTTCGCTTCCTCCCAACATGTTCATGATCGATCCTACCATGTGCGCGAGCTTCATGGGCGCATAGTACCATGGTCCTAACATTCCGCTCATGCCGATGTAAAGGTTTCGGTGCTTCCACGCCAGGGCGTTCAAAACGTCACTTTCGGGCCAGCCGAAATGGTAGGCAACGATCTTTAGCTCCGGAAACCTCAGGCAGAGATTGTCCAGGAGAATGGGCTGGCAGTATTCCGAGTGTCCGCCCACTGCAAACCCGGTATGGATGAACACCGACACTCCCAACTCGAGGCATCTCTGATAAAACGGAAATAGATCCGGGTGATTGAAGGGCCCGGAATCCTCCGGCGAGTAGATTTTCGTGCATTTGAAGCCGTACTCCTGGTGGAGAATTTCCAGCTCCTTGATTGCGTTGCTGACGCCCCGAATGAGATGAGGGCCCACGTTGGAACAGCCGATGATCCGATCCGGATACTTCTGCATGGCCTCGATGGTGTGGTAGTTCGTTGAACACGGAACGGCATTGTAGGACATGTTCAAAAAGGATTCTCTCAGCATGCAGGCCATGTCGATGCCGGCATCGTCCATCGCCTTGATCATTCCCTCCGCTGTCCAGTCGGACGGCTTTGGCCGCCGCTCTTTTGTGATCGGATTCGTGTTCCACCATTTCCCGGTGGGGGATTCCTCCGGCTTGGAAAAGTAGGCCGTCGCCGGATAGTAGCTGATGTGCTTCCGAAACTCCCAAGGCATGACGTGCGCTTCACAATCGATGATGAAGAAGTCCTCTTTGTTCATCCCATGCTC
>JBEKYG010000002.1:0-34989 GCA_049511215.1 Acidobacteriota bacterium
GGCGAGAGCAAAGACTTGCCCCGAAAGTTACCGCGATCCAAGAGCATCTTCGCGTAAATCGCCACATCCCGGGCGCTCGAAAACAAGCCTGCATGCCCCGCGACTCCGCCCATGCGCCCCGCGGTCGGGTCGTGGACCTCGCCGCGCAGCATCTGCAGCGCCGATGCGGGATCGCTTCCTTTCAGGTACTGCAACGAGCGGTCGCGCGATTCGGTCGGTGCAATCCGGTCGCGCCAGGATGCCGGCGGATTGAATGTAGTCTCACTCATCCCGAGCGGCTGGTAGATCTCCTGCTGAACGAAAATGTCCAGGCTCTTGCCGCTGATCGCCCGGACAACCTCTCCTAGCGAGATAAAGTTAAGGTCGCTGTAGAGGAACTGCCTTCCCGGTTGTGCCTGGGTGGGTATGTGCCAAAGTTCCTCGAGCGCGGCATCGCGACCCTCCCAGGGTTTGGAAAGATCGAAGTCCGCGGGCAGGCCCGAAAAATGAGTCAGCAGCTGTCGAACGGTGATGTCGTCCTTGCCTCCGCCGGAAAAGAGCGGAAGGTAGCGCTTCACTCTATCCCCGATACGCAGCTGGCCATTCTGGACCAAAAGCATGATGGCAGGGGTGGTGGCGAGCACCTTTGTGAGTGAGGCCATGTCGAAGATGGTGTCCGTGGTCATTGGCTCACTTTGCGGCTGAAGCGCCCGGAAGCCGAACGCCTTGAGGTATCCGATCTTTCCGTGGCGGGCGACCAGCACGACGGCGCCCGGGGCCTCTCGCGCCTGGATTGAGGCAGCGACCGCGACATCGATACGGCCCAACTGGGCCGAGCGTAATCCAATTTTTTCGGGAGCAGCCCGGGGGAGCCCTACTTTTTCCTGCGAAACCCCCTCGAATGCGAGGCAGCACAACAACAGGCAGGCCAAACAGGTTCGATAGCCCACTTCACCTCCTCTTAGAGCGGAATGAGCGGATTATAACACGTCTCAGACCTCCGACTTATTGGCCGGAGGCCGATTCATTATTCTTCACGGCCATGGCGGTCATCCGGGTTTCCAGGTGATACAATCCTGCCGGGGGTGCTAATGAACGAATTTCGCGGGGTGGATTTTTTTCAGGCCGACGATCTGCTTTCGGAAGATGAAAAAATGGTGCGCGACACCGTGCGCGCTTTTGTCGACGACAAGGTCGTGCCGATCATGGATCAACATTTCGAAAATGCGACCTTTCCCACGCAGCTGGTTTCGGAGATGGGCGATCTCGGCCTGTTGGGCGCGAACCTCCCCGAAGCGTACGGCTGTGCAGGTATGAAGGATGTCGCCTACGGTCTGGTGATGCAGGAACTCGAGCGCGGCGACAGCGGGCTGCGCAGCTTTGCTTCCGTTCAAGGGGCGCTGGTCATGTACCCCATCCTCACCTTCGGCTCAGAGGAGCAGCGGCGGCATTGGCTGCCCAGGATGGCCCGCGGCGAGGCCATCGGCTGTTTCGGGCTGACGGAACCCGATCATGGGTCGGACCCGGGAGGAATGATCACCCGCGCCGTGAAGGACGGGAATCGCTGGGTTTTGAACGGCGCCAAATCCTGGATCACCAATGGGACCATTGCCGATGTGGCGATCGTGTGGGCGAAACTGGACGGTGAGGTGCGCGGGTTTCTGGTCGAGAAAGGCACGAAAGGGTTCACGGCTCCCGAAATCAAACACAAGATGTCGTTGAGAGCATCCATCACCTCACAGCTTATCCTCGAGGATTGTTTCATTCCGGAGGAGAACCTGCTGCCGGGCGGCCAAGGGCTCAAATCCGCCTTAATGTGCTTGAATCAGGCCCGCTATGGAATTGCCTGGGGCGCGCTGGGCGCGGCCATGGCCTGCTATCACATCTCCCTGGAATATGCCAAAGAGAGGATACAATTCGGCCGTCCGATCGCAGGCTTTCAGCTGGTGCAGGAAAAACTGGCCTACATGCTTTCTGAGATTACCAAGGGGCAGCTGCTCGCTATTCAGCTGGGCCGGCTAAAGGAGGCCGGCAAGCTGCACTTCGCTCAGACCTCGCTCGCCAAACGCAACAACGTCGAGATTGCCCTCGAGATCGCGCGCCTGGCTCGCGAAATTCTCGGAGCCAACGGCATCAGCCTGGAGTTTCAGGTGATCCGCCACATGTGCAACCTGGAAACGCTCAAGACCTACGAAGGCACCCATGACATCCATACCCTGATCCTCGGCCAAGCCATTACCGGGCTGGAAGCCTTTACCTCGTGACGATTAACGAATGACGAACGGCTTGGTGGTTCATCGTCCGTCGTCGTTCCTTGGGGGGTCGCACGGGCTGGCATGGGCGGCAAGGATCTCGCGTATCTTGTTCTTGAGAGGCTCCAGGTCACCAGATTTGATGATGTATGCCTCGGCAGCCCAAGTGAGAAAGTCATCCAGGTAAGAAGAGTAGGCTGTGTTGAGAATGATCGGGATCCTTCCATATTCGCGGAGGATCTCCGCCATGGTATCCAGCCCGTCCCTTCCCGGCATGCGAATATCCATGACGATCACATCGGGAGTCTCCAGGGCCACACGCTCTGCAGCCTCGCTGCCATTACTGGCCGTGACCACGCGGTAGCCTTCGGTTTCCAGCTCGGCTTGATACAGTCTGAGCAAGTTCCTGTCATCCTCGACAATCAGAACCGTATTCATTGATTCCACTCCTAAAACTACGCTGAAGCCGCGCCTCCCGGCGCAACGGTCTTCCCCTCGGGGTTAATGGCGAGCCGCAATTTGAAAATTGTACCCTGTCCGGGTGTGCTCTTGAAGAGGATTAATCCAGAGTGATTTTCCACAACCTGAGAGACGATGGTGAGCCCCAGTCCCGTGCCGGTAGTCTTGGTGGTGAAGAACGGCTTGAACAGCTTGTTCCAGTTTTGTTCTGGGATGCCGATTCCCGTGTCGCCAACCTCGATCTCCAGAAATTGGGTGACGACAGAGGTTGTAACCGTGAGGGTCCCGCCTGCCGGCATGGCCTCCAGGGCATTGGATACGAGATTCATCAGGGCCTGTCGCACCTGGATCTCATCGATCTTTGCGATCGGAAGGTCGGTTTCCAACCGGAGCATCGCGCGCACCGAGTTTCGCTGGATCTCGTCGTGCATCGTAGCCAGGACGCTACAGACGAGGGCGTTGACATCCGCAGGCTTGAAATGCGGCTGGGAGATCCTGCGGTAGGCGAGCACCTCCCCAACCAGCCTCTCCAGGCGAGCCACGTCCGCGACGATGATCTCCAAATCATCCCTTCGCGCGTCCTCGTGCGGCATCACGCGCAGCAGCCTTCGGGCAAAGCCACCGATCGATGCCAACGGGGCGCGGATTCTGAATGCCAGCAATGAGGCCAACCTCCCCATGGTCGATAACCTTTCCAGCTGCAGAAGCTGTTGCTGGCTTTCGCGCAGGGTTATGGTCTGATCCTCAGAGATCTTGATTTGATCAATCAGGCGTTGATGGAGGCGGGTATTCTGAATGGCCGCGCTCGCCTCCTGGGCGAATATCTGCAAGAGCCTGAGGTTGGCGAGGTCGATGGGCGCGCGCGCGATGGCGTTGTCGGCGATCAAGAGTCCCAACTCCTTGTTCGCGAGAAATAGTGGCGCCACCGCGAACTCGTCCGTGCCGAACAGCCTGATCAATTTCTCGTCGACCGGCAGGCCGTGTGGCAGGAACAGCCCATTGGCGGCCCGGGAAGCCTCATGAGACTTCAGGATTGTGACCAGCGGATTTGTGTCATCGCTGAGTGGGATTTGAATGTGGGAGACGACTTCGTTGATCCACTTGTCCTTCTTGATGCCGTTCGTGAGGATGGAGTTCAGAAGATCGCCCAGCGTCTCCTGGTTCCTCTGCAGTTCGCGCCAGATCGCGTGTGCTTCCTCGGGTGTTTCGGGACCGATGGCCATCCGGCCGCGCAGTGTTTGCGTCTCCTCATCGAGCAGCAGGATAAACGCGCGATTGAAGCCCAGGCCGCTTCCGGCAGTCACTCCCACGAGGATGATGCAGAGTGCCTTCTCTTGATCCATCGTGCGTTGGAGCGCATGGCCCACCTCGTAGAAAATGGTCAGCTCTGCGAGGCGACGCTCCAAAGGAACTGCCGCAAGGGAAGGTTGAGAGAGATCTTGCACACTCATCATCCACGCCGTCCGAGCAGGCAAGAGCCCGAAAGGCGGTAACCACCATGCCTCCCCCCGCTATCTGGAGTGGGCATGTCTTTTCCAATAAATTTTTTCATACAGATCCATGTACTTTCGCGCCGATTCCTCCCAGGACCAGCGCTGCATCATGTCCCGCACTACAAGCCGGCGCCAGCGTTCCAAGTCCGCATAAATCACGAGAGCGCGCTCGATGGCCGTCATCATGTCTGCCGCCGAATAATCCTTAAAGACGAAGCCTGTCCCGCTATCACCCTTGAGGTCGTAGTCCGCGATCGTGTCCGCAAGCCCACCCGTCGACCTCACGATCGGAACCGTGCCGTAACGCAAGCTATAAAGCTGGTTCAAGCCGCAGGGCTCATATTTGGATGGCATCAAGAACATGTCGGCGCCTGCCTCGATCTGATGCGCCAGACGGTTGTCGAATCCGAGTTTAACCCCGAACTTCTGAGGATAGCGAGCGGAGATGTTCTCGAACAGCTCGTGGTATTTCAGCTGGCCGGTCCCGAGCAGCACCATCTGCATGTCCTGCGCTGCGATCTCTTCGATTGCTTCGCCGATCAGGTCGAAGCCTTTCTGGTCGGCCAAGCGGGAGATGATCCCGATAAGAGGAACACGCCCTTTTCGTCGGGGCAATTTCATAGTTTGCAGCAGGGCGGCCTTGCAATCGGCTTTGCCCGAGAGATCCTGCATGGAATAGTGGGCTGCGACAAGCGGATCAGTCTCCGGATTCCACTCGTCATAGTCGATGCCGTTTACGATACCGTATAGATCGCCCGCCCTCCTCTTCAGAACATCTTCCAGGCCATAGCCGTAATCAGGCCCTGACTGGATTTCCCGCGCATAATTGACGCTCACGGTGTTGATCAGATCCGCAAACTCCAACCCGACCTTCATGAAGTTCACCTTGCCCCAGTACTCGAAGGGGGAGAGCGGAGCGAAGTACCCGGAATCGATCCCCGCCCAGAACAGGGCTTCTTTCTCATACAAGCCCTGATACGCCAGGTTATGAACGGTCAAAAGACATCCGGTGTGCGCGAAGAAAGGGTCGTTCCTGTAAACGGTGCTCAGCAGCCCCGGGATCAGCGCTGTCTGGGAATCGTGGCAATGAATCACGTCCACGGGCTGTTTCAGCCTGCGCACCAGTTCGAGGCCCGCCTTGGCATAAAAGGCAAGGCGCTGCACGTTGTCGGGATACCCTTCCTTGGTTTCCGGGTCGTCATAAACCCCTTCCCGCGCAAAATATCCTCCACCACCTACGAAGAACACCTCGACCCTGGTTCCCGGTACGGTTGTCTGGGCAACCTCAGCGCGCACGACCTCTGGTCCCATGGGAATGTCGAACGAGGGAACGACAGCGCTCGGGTGGATTCCAAACTTCTCGCGCGCGATCACCTGGTAAGCGGGCAAAACAATGGTCACCTGTGCGCCCAGTTGGTCGAGGACTTTCGGAAGGGCGCCCACCACATCCGCCAGCCCCCCCACCTTGACGTAGGGCGCGGCCTCAGCCGAGAACATCACGATGCGTTTGCGATCCTTGTCTGACATATCACCCCTGGGCAGATGTGAACTTGAAACGGCTTGTGTTTGCCGCCTCTTTCCTAATCCGCACGGGACACACTAATCAGTTCATAAATAGGTGGACATTTGATCCAAAAATGAGGAGTTGGACGGGGGTCATGACCGCTCCAGGTGGCGATCATCGGTATCGGAATCGGGGTCGCAATCGCTATCGCAATCGCTATCGGCTTTTGCAGACCCACACAACCGACTGCGACTGCGACTGCGGTTGCGACGGCGATTGCGATCCCGATCCCGACGGATTTAGTGTTCTCCTTCATTTTCGGAACAGCCGAATGTCAACAATATTAATGAACTGATTAGTATCATGATCCATTATAGCTCGACTTCTCGGAGGTATTTGGCTGCTTCTTCCGGCGCCGTAGGGTTAATGTAGAACCCTGTCCCCCACTCAAAGCCGGCGATGCGGGTGAGGCGAGGCATGATCTCGATGTGCCAATGGTAGTCGACCGCGATAGTGTCCCAATAAGCCGTACGTTTAGGGGTTACCTGAACGTTGGGGATGGTATGAATCAAGAAGTTGTAAGGCGGATCGTTGAGGCACTTCTTGGTTCTCAGCAGCACTTCCTTGAGCGCAAGCGCGAGCTCGTGGATCATGCCGTCGCTGATCTCGGCAAAGCTGTGGTGGTGATGCCTGGGTGCCAGGAAAAGCTCGAACGGGAAACGCGATGCATAGGGTGTGATGGCGACGAAATGCTCGTTCGCAAGCACGATGCGCTCAGCCGATTCAATCTCCTGCTCGATAACATCGCAGAAGAGGCAGCGTTCCTTATAACGGTAATGGTCTCTCGCTGAGGACAACTCCTCTGCCAGCGTCAGAGGCGTTACGGGCGTGGCGATAATCTGGGTGTGTGGGTGCGAGAGTGAAGCTCCGGCAGCGGCGCCGTAGTTCTTGAAAATCAGAATGTATTTGAAACGGAAATCTCGCAGCAAGTCAACAAGGCGCTCGCGGTACATCCAGATCACCTTTTTGAGATCCTCGACCGGCATGTCGGCCAAACTCAGGTCATGATTGGGGGTCTCAATGATAACCTCGTGCGCTCCGACGCCGTTCATCCGATCGTGGATGCCGATGCCCTTGCGATCCAGTTCGCCTTCAATCCGCAGAGCGGGAAATTTGTTTGGAACCACACGTACCTGCCACCCGGGCGTGTTTGGCCCCCTCCCGTTATAGCGGATGGCTGTGATTTCAGGCGGAGTCTTGCCCTCATTCCCCTCACAGAAGGGGCAGAACCCGCTCGGCGTACTCTGTTCCAGCCGAGGGAAATCGTCGGGCCGGCGGCCGCGTTCGGAGGCAATAATCACCCAGCGTTTCTGTATCGGATCGTGACGTAATTCGGGCATAGATCTGAAGCCTGTCGGTAGGTTCTAGGTTCATATTAGTCTGCCGGAAAAGCAGCGACGCCAGACAAAGAAAACCAAGCTAAAGCCCAAAGTTAATGCCCATGGGTAAACTCTGATCCTAACATTCCCGCCCTCTCAATTCAACGCCGCTGCGATGCCGGCTGTGATTCAGACACTACAAGAAAAAACAGCCACGAATAACACGAATGGAGTAGAGGCAGGCTCTGTGTTGCTCGATTCCGGTGGTGCTCGTCGGAAGTTTCGCCTCGCTATTCGTATCATTCGTACTACTTATCGTCAAATCCTTGTTGTTAGAGCACAAAAGTCAAAAGTTTAATGCAGGGGCCGCGGAGAATATCCTTGTTTCAAGATATTTTTCTATCCGATCTCCGCGGCCTCCGCATTGATCCCTGCGGTCTCTGCGTTAAGCTTTTGCTTTTGATTGCGGCTATGCTACCGGCGTTCTTCGTGGCCAGGTTTTTTCCTCACTGTCCGAATTGCAGCGCTGCCGGCATCGTCAGGGCAAGCAGTATTTCTGGGTCCACTCCTTGATCATGCGCCAGGTGGTGAACCTGGGTACCAGTGTCGCCATCGCACGCCGGACCATTTGGATCCAGCGGCGAGGGATTCCTTGGGCATCGCGTTCATAGAATCAAGGGATGACTTGATCTTGGAGCACGCGATAGAGGTTTTCGCTGTCGATCCGATCCTGCTCTTCGACCCATGCCAGGTGAGAATCCGCGCCGAGGGCAAAGCCATTCGTGCCGTCGTAGCCTTCCCGATACCGGCCGTCCAGGATGCTCAGGTTCAGCCCGCCATTGCAGCCGATCTTCTGCCAGCCATGGGGAGAAAGTTCATGAAAGATATCCTGGCAATCCTGGTTCCACGTCCACCAGAGATTCCCCGCCAGCCGCTTCAGCCTTGTGATAAGTGAGGTGACTTCATCCTGCGAGAGACTTGCCTTGTTCATCTAAACCATCCACTCCTGTTCATCCAGACCAAAGGGGGCCACAGGAACGACCAGGAATCCGGTGGACGGGAATCTCTCCAGTTCTCTGTCCTTGTCGAGAAGTGTGACGAAGAAACGGACTTCATCCGGCTCCTCGACGCCGAGCGCCTTGAGTGGGATTCCCATCTCCAGGATCTTAGCGCCGGCAGCCTTGGCTGTCTGGTCCGGGATCGGAGACCTGAATGAGTGGCAGCCCCACTGTCCTCCCGCCCGGTCAACCACCATCAGGCATTCTTTTGGTGCTACGAAGTGCAATTGCACTGATACCCCGACCGGCAGTTTTGGCAGCCCTCCGGTGAAGTCCAGGCGCACATAGAACTGTCCGGTGTCGTACCCGAAGAAGACTTTCTCAAGGTGCCGCACCACCTGGTGCATCGCCCCGCCGCCAACCGGCGTCGCAAAACCGGCCGCAAGCCATTCGAAATAGCTCGTCACCTTGCCGTCCAATTGGGGCGAAATCGTGTGAACCGGATTCCGAAATTGCGTCCTGATATCCGCCTTCTTGATCGGAACATCCAGCCCTATTGGATAAGCTTTGCCAATCAGTCGATAGACGTTTTTGAGATGGCTTCGAAACAGGTTGTCAAACTCGACGGCATTTTCTGTCTGGTGGTCGTCTCCATACCACCAGAACCAGTCGCTCCCTTCGGCAATCATCACTTCCCGGAAGGCTCTTTCCCCCTGTTGCGCATCGGTGCTGTCGCGCTCGTAGCGGGCGAATGCCTGGCGCGCGGCAGAGAGCGCCTCCCAGGCGGCGTTTTTTTCCGGATGACCGATCCAGGTAGTCAGGCAGCTGTAAATCCAACTGCCGGCGGCGATCGTGTCGAGGGGTTCCCGGTGTGGTTCCAGTTCGAGGAAATCGGAGAAGGTCACCGTCCGCAGAAAGTCCGCATCCACCAGCCTGCGATATAAGAGTCCCAGGAACTCGGACCCGTTCCGGGGATAATGCTCCCAGGCATTCTCTCCATCCAGGATCACCGGCGCCACGTAATGTTGCCTGTCGTCGGGCAAAGCATCGTAGATTCTGCGCAGGCGACCCAGGAAGTCCGCTACTGCCTCATCCGCGCTCCAGCGGCTGTAGGTAAATCCGATGAGGTCCGAAAGCGCATGGTCGCGAAAGAACAAGGCCGGCCCGCCGGCTCGGCTCCAGACGCGACATCTTTGTTCCAGCGATAGTAGAGTGGCACCCCCGCGCCCGGACTTCCTCAGCGAGTTTAAAAGCACCCCTTCGTCGGAAGCCAGCCAGCGCAGTCCCAGATCGTGAGCCATGCCGGATGCGGCATCGCTGATAGACCCCTCAGACGGCCACATGCCTCGAGGAGCCTGGCCAAAAACTTCCCGGAAGCGACTCTGCGCTCGTACCATGTGCTCGAGCGCATCCCCGGGGTAAGAGAACGGGCTCGCCGGCAGTGTGAGGCCAGGTGTGACCTCTCGCGCTGAAAGGCTGTCGCACAGCAGCGGCAGGATCGGGTGATAATAAGGAGAAACAGAAAGCTCGACACCGTGCTCTTCCAGGAGCTTCCGATAGAGCGGCAGAATGCGGCCGATGAAGGCAGCCTGGAGGTCCATCAGGCACGCCTTGTCTCCCTCGGTGAAGTCCCGGCCTTTGCGGAACATTTCCGCTATGGCGGGATCGCGTCTCAGTTCGTTGCCGCACCAGCTCAGATTGAACCAGACCTGCAGATCGCGATAATCCTGGTGTGAGTAACGCTTGAGGGCAGCGCTGAATTTCCCGTCGGGCTCGGCAGCGCCGCGCCGATCAAGGAGTTCCTTATATCGGGGATAGGGGAGAATCATCTGTTTCCAGGGGAGCTGGAAGAAGCTGCGGAGCAGAAAGGACTTCTCGCGCTCGTCGAGTTCCGTCGCCTTGCGCAGCGTGAGCGCGGCATACGTCTCTCCCGCTCTGCGCTTGGAATATGCCTCGAGCTGGTTGATCAATGAAGGCACGACATTGATCGTGACGTGCAGCCCGGGCACCGCGGCCACCAGGGCCCCCATGTCATAGTAGTCCTTGACAGCGTGAAACCTGGTCCAGGGGAGATAGATCTCGCCGGTCTCCTCATTGCCGTAATCCGGCTGATGCATGTGCCAGAGTATGGCGACATACAGCGGTTTCTTGGCCATCACGCCTCCTCAAACCTGGAACTCTATCAACTCCACCAGCGCAATTACAAGTGGGAGTCCCCCGTACAAAAAGGCTGCAGGCTGACGGCTCGGCGCGGCCGGCGCAAAATTGTTGGGAACAACTTTGGTTGTGGCCGCCAGCCGCGCCGTGTTCTTCGTGGCTGCATCCTGGTTGCAGTGTCTGAATCGCCGCAGTTTCCCTTTGTTACTTGACCCTCCGGCCCTTTGCGCCTTAAAGTTAACAAGCGAAGCGAGCTTCCAAACAGAGTTCGATCCATCGGCGGGAACTCCATTCAAAGGAGGAAAACACTTGAACAAGGGAGATCTGGTAGGAAAGATTGCAAAGGATGCAGCCATCACCAAGCGTCAGGCCGAAGAAGCGTTCGGTTCCTTGATTGGCGGTATTGCCGCCAGCCTGAAAAAGGGACGAAAGGTCACCATCGTCGGCTTCGGCACCTTTTCGGTTGCAAAAAGAAAAGCGCGCAAGGGGCGGAATCCCCAGACCGGCGCTCCGATCAAAATCGCAGCCCGCAAGGTTCCGAAGTTCACTCCTGGGAAGGGGCTGAAGGGTGTCGTAAAGTAGCACTGGGTAGCCGAACGAGCGATGAAATCCGTCCGTTCGGCAGGGAGTAAGAAGGCAATAGGCAGTGACGCCTAGTGCCACTGCCTATTGCTGCCTGCACTTTATTGTTAGACCGTTATGCGAAGCGTAACGGGAATTTTGTTCTCGTTAGAAGCCAGGAGCCGGAAGCAAGAAGCCAGAACCTGGAGTGTCGAGCTCAAGGCAGTAGGCTAGCACAAGCACTGCACGAATCCATTCTGGCTCCTGACTTCTGGCTTCCATATCCCGCCGTTCTTTGGCGGGATATCGAGGGCGCAGCCCTTGCCTAGTTTTTGCTCACGAAATCGGCGAACTCGCGCAGCTTGCTCGAGCGATAGGGGCTGCGCAGTTTCAGGAGGGCTTTCTCCTCAATCTGGCGGATCCGCTCGCGCGTGACCTGGAACATCTCCCCCACCTCCTGCAGGGTATATTCCTTCCCCGTCTCATTCAAGCCGTATCGCATGCGCACTATCTCCTTTTCGCGAGGGGATAGAGTCTGCAGAGCCGCATCCGTTACTTCGCGCAGGCTGTGCCTCATCACGTCGTCGTCCGGAGAAATCGCGGTTTTGTCTTCGATAAACTTGTTCAAGACCGCATCCTTGTTGTCGGAGATGGTAGCTTCCAACGAAATGGGTTCCTGAGCCGCCTTAAGAATCTGGGTGACCTTGGCCACGGGCGTTTTGAGCTCTTTTGCCAACTCGTGGACACTAGGCTCGCGTCCCATGCGCTTCGAAAGTTCGTTCGAGGTCTTCAGTACCCTGTTCATGGCCTCGACCATGTGAACCGGTATCCGGATAGTCCTGCCCTGATCCGCGATGGCGCGGGTGATGCTCTGACGAATCCACCAGGTGGCATAAGTGGAAAACTTGTGGCCCAGGCGGTAGTTGAACTTATCGACGGCCTTCATCAGTCCGATGTTTCCTTCCTGCACCAGATCAAGCAGGTCAAGTCCCGGATAGGAGTAATTCTTGGCGATGCTGAGCACCAGCCTCAGATTGGCGCGGACGAATTCATCCTTGGCCCGAGCCATCTCCGCCTTGTTCTCGTGGATCAGGTTTACGATTTTGCGCAACTCGCCGGCGTCGGTCAGATACTCGGTTTCAATGGCTCTGCGTCGGGCTCGGGCCGCGCGAATGCTGCCCGGATCCTTCTCGGCCGACCTGGACATGCCGCTGACTTTCTCGCTCCATTCCATCTGGTTTAACATGTCTTGCAAGCCACCGACCAGATGATTGATCTGATTTTCGGTCCACTCAATTTGCGCGAGCGTCTGGAACACGGCCTCGCGGCAGTGCTTTATTTTGGCGAGCTCTTTGGCGCGGCTGCGGTCGCGAGCACCTTTGCGTTTCATGTTGATTTTCATCTCACGATAACGTTTTTCGAGTCTCTCGAGACCGCGAAGGATGCGTCGAATCTCCTGCTCGCGGGCGCGATTGCGCTCTTCCAGTGAGGCCTCGCTCTCGGTCTCATGCTGGACCTCGGTTCCGATTATCGGTATGGTTGCGCTCTGGATCACGGAAGCCGGCTGCAACTCCGCGCCGATCTCCAATAGCTTGGCAGAGCTGATCGCGGTCAGGGAAAGCAGCCGCAGCGTATTGATCTTGGCTGCTTCGATCTTCTTCGCCAGGTAGACTTCCTCCTCACGCGTGAGTAGAGGAATCTTGCTCATGCTTCGATAGTAAATGTAGAGAGGGTCGGTCGACGGCGCGCCTTCACCTTTGACCGAGGGCCGGTCTTCCGACGGCACGCGGCTAAAACGGACACGATCGACATAGTTTGCCCGAGTGACCGCGGCATATTCGTCGTCGGTCCCCATCTCGCCCCCCTCAGCACCTCCCGAATCGTAGAGATCCGAGTTCTCTGAGATTTCATCTTCTTCTAATTCAATCATGGTAGTCTCGGCCCCAACTCTGAAAACAGACTTGAAAGGCGACCTTCTCATACCTTTCTTTGTGGTTATTCATGAGCAACCAGCGCCCTAGAGCCAGTTACCCCTCATCTGACCCGAGAAACGATCACATGTAATAGATCGCAGGTGACCCAAAATAGTTTCAAAAAGTGAGAGTTTTTTTTATCCTCGTAAGATCTTGATTTCTCAGACCATGGCTCACTCTTCGCAAAATGTACTAGACTTATACGCGGAATCCCTGAAAGGGTTGCAGAATATCTCTGTACTTTTTTATCCGATTTCACCGGCACCCCCTAAGAATAAAGACGCAGAGTGTGCACAAATCACAGAAGAAATAATCTCGGATTCTTAGTAAAGTTTGAATAAGCGTTTGAAACGAAATGAGATACGAGGACAATATTTTGTAGGATTCATGGGTTCCTTCATATTTTTCGGCCGCGGCTTAAGGTCATCCCCCGCCTCATTTGCAGTAATCTTATCGGCGGACTCGAATCGTGGGAGCTATCCTGTCAGGCCAGACACCGAGAGCCAACAGCAACGGCGAAGAACACGGCGCGACATGGCCGTGCGGTGAAATTCGTGGTTGCTTTTTCCCGTCTGATTCGTGGATGGGTATCGTAGGAAGTTGACGGATGGCAACAAATTCACTAATATTCCATTTTCTTCGAGCCAATCTGGGGAGGTTCAGGCGTGATAGAAGTAGATCATCTGACCAAGGTTTTTAACGGCCGGAAGGCAGTGGACGGAATTTCGTTCACCGTCCAGAAGGGCGAAATTCTCGGATTCCTGGGGCCGAACGGGGCGGGCAAGACCACCACCATGCGCATACTTACCTGCTACATGCCGGCCACCGACGGCACCGCGCGCGTCGCCGGATTTGATGTCTTCGAGGAGAGCCTCGAGGTGAGGCGCCGGATCGGCTATCTTCCGGAAAATCCACCTCTGTATCCGGAAATGACCGTTTCGTCCTACCTGCACTTCGTTGCCAAGATCAAAGGGGCTCCTTCGCCGCAGCGGAAGGCAATCGTGGACGAGGTGATGCAGAAATGCGCCGTCGGCGATGTCCGCAACAGGATTATCGGCAAGCTTTCCAAGGGCTACAAACAGCGGGTAGGGCTGGCCCAGGCACTGCTCAACAATCCTGAGGTGCTCATCCTGGATGAGCCGACGATCGGGCTTGACCCAAAACAGATCTTCGAAGTTCGCTCCCTCATAAAGGCTCTGGCGGGAAATCACACGGTGATCCTGTCAACCCACATCCTTCCCGAAGTAAGCATGACCTGCAACCGCGTGGTGATCATCAACAACGGTAAGGTCGTTGCCATGGATACTCCAACCGGGCTGACCAATCAACTGAAGGGCGCCGAGAAAATTGCTCTGTCTGTGGATGGTCCGAGGGATGCCGTGATCGAGAGGCTCAGAGGCATCGACGGAGTGACCAGCATAAAGGCGGAAGGCGAGGAAAATGGCGGGCCCTCGAACTACATCGTCGAGTGCAAGCTGCAGACCGATTTGCGGCGGCAGTTGGCTCAGGAAATCGTTTCCCAGGGCTGGGGGCTGCTCGAGCTGCGGGGAGTTTCAATGAGCCTCGAAGACGTCTTCATTAACCTGGTAACACAAGAGTAGGGCGATCTATTCCAGGTCTACCTGTCTCGGGCTTGAGGGTTATGCTATGAAAAACATTCTGGCTATCTGGCAGCGCGAGGTGAAGAGCTACTTCCTCTCCCCAATAGCCTACGTAGTGCTCACGGTTTTCCTCTTTATTGCCGGTTTCTTCTTCTACACCATCCTGACTGCATGGGTTCAGCAGACCATGATGCAGGCGGCCTATGGCCAGGGATCGCAGCCCGTGGACGTTCCCGGCATGGTAAGCCGCAGCTTTTTTGGGACCATCAGCGTGGTTCTGCTTTTCATGATTCCCATGCTTACCATGGGGCTGTTCGCCGAGGAAAAAAAGCGCGGAACCATCGAACTCCTGCTCACGACGCCTGTGGGAAATCTGCAGGCGATGATGGGAAAATATCTGGCCAGCCTGACCTTCCTGCTGATCATGTACCTTGCCAGCGGCATCACGATCTCAGCGCTCTTCATTTATGGACAGCCGGATTGGAAACCAATCCTTGCAGGTTATTTGGGCCTGATTCTCTACGGATCAGCCCTGCTCGCGGTGGGGCTCTTCATCTCCACGCTCACTGAAAACCAGATTGTTGCCGGCGTGATTACTCTCGGTGTCATCCTCATTCTCTGGCTGGTCGACGCCCTGGCGACGGGCGCGCAGGGCATGATGAAGGATGTGCTCAGTTATCTGTCCGTCATCAGCCATCTGGATGATTTTATCAAAGGCGTGATCGATACAACGCATGTGATTTTCTATGTCACATTCGCGTTTTTCGGACTTTTCCTTACGTATCGCTCGCTTGAATCCATGCGGTGGAAAAGCTAATGAGCAAAATTCTGCAGAAGTTAGATACGCTGGGTTTGCTGCTTCTGATAGCGGCCGCTCTTTATTATTCCGTGAATAATATCTGGGACAAATGGGCGCTAGGGCTGGCCATTTTGGGAGGAGTGTCGATCGTCTTAGGGTTGTTTGCCAACTACAAGCAGATCATGCTGACCCTTGGCAAACGCTCGACGAAATACTTCACCAATTATGTCGTCTCCGTTGCGCTGGTCCTTGGATTGGTGGCCGGCCTCAATTTTGTCGGCCAGAGACATTCGAAGCGCTTCGACTTGACCTCGATGGGCCGGTTCACGCTCGCACCCCAGACGGCACAGATTCTCAGCAAGCTGAACAATGATGTCGACATCAAGGTGTTCTTTCCAGGCGGAGATTATCCCCCCATGAAGGAGCTCCTGACCCAGTACCGAGCCGCCAGTCGCCACCTGCGCTACGAGTTTGTCGATCCCGACAAACACCCGGAAGTCGCCAAGCAATATGGGGTCACGGAGTACAGAACATTCCAGAACCCCTTCACCGGGTCGACGCTTAAGACCGGAACGGTCCTGGTTTTTTACAACGGGCGGCAGGAGAAGATCGAGAAACGCGATCAGGAGATTCATGAAGAAGACCTGACCAACGCCATCATCAAGGTTGAGCGGACCGAGGCCAAAACCGTCTATTTCATCCAGGGGCACGGTGAGAAGGATTTGAGCGACACCGAGCGTGACGGTTATTCGGTGGTGAAGAAGGCTCTGGAGGATCAAGGTTACAAGGTTGAAACCGTAAATCTGGCGACTGCGGGCAAGGTTCCCGCCGATGCAAGAGTGCTGATCGAGGCAGGTCCGAAGGCTGAACCCTTTCCTCAGGAACTGCCGTTTCTGAATGACTTCCTGAATGCGGGAGGCGGATTGCTGATGCTGCTGAACTCTGCTCCGGCCCCGTCTTTGAGCTCCTTCCTGAAGGGTTGGGGAGTGGCGGTGGATAACGACATCATCCTTGATGTGAGCGGCATCGGACGACTCATGGGAGCCGGTCCCGCGGTCTCGCTGGTTACGAGCTATGAATCCCACAAGATCACGGATCGGTTCAGGGAGACGACCTTTTTTCCTTTGGCCCGCTCGGTTGCGGCGGCAAAGGAATCCGTGGCAGGAGTGACTGTCGAGACTCTTTTCAAGAGTAACCCGAACAGCTGGGGCAAGACGGATTTGAAGAGTCTTCAGGGAGGGGGAGAAGTAAAGGTCGGCGAGAAGACGGATCTGCAGGGCCCCCTATCCTTGGCCGTTGCGGCCACCAAGGAGGTTAGGGCATCCTCGGATGCCGGCCCAGCATTGAAGGCCCGCCTGGTCGTAGTTGGCAACGTGGATTTTGCGATCAATGCAAACTTTGGAGCCGGAGGCAACGGCAACCTGTTTTTGAACATGGCGAGCTGGTTGGCTCAGGAAGAGGATCTGATCTCCATACGCCCCAAGGCTCCCGAGGACCGCAAGGTGATCATGTCCCAGAGCCAGGAGAGAATGCTGCAATTGCTGGCGCTGGTCTTCCTCCCCGGTGCCGTGCTTGTGGCTGGAATCATCGTCTGGACTCGCCGGAGGAGATAGCATGCGCTTCAAAGGTACGCTGGTTCTGTTGCTTCTTTGCGCAGGCCTGGGTATTTTCCTCTATTTCTATGAGATCAAGGGGGGCGAAGAGCGCAGCAAGTCCAAGGCCGATGAAAACGTTGTCTGGAAAGTCCCGAGCGATGAGGTGCAGCAGTTGGATCTGATCACTGCTGCCCAGCATATCACCGCCGTCCGTTCAGGCGACAAGCAGTGGAAAATCACCGCTCCCCGTCTTCTGGATGCGGATGGGGACGCGTGGAACAGCATGGCGAGCTCTGCTTCGGACATCAGCCGCGAGTCTGTGATCGAAGAGAACGCGGCCAGCCTGGCGCCGTTTGGCCTGGATCCCGCCCAGACCACGGTGGCGCTCAAGACCAAGGACGGCAAGGTCCGTCAGATCCGTTTTGGCATCAACAACCCCACCGGAAACTCTATGTACGCCGCCCTCCAGGGTAAAAACCAGGTCTTCCTGGTTGCGAGCTACGTTGCCACCGCCTTCAGCAAGAAACTCGATGACCTGCGCAACAAGGCAATCCTCAACTTCGAACAGTTTGACACCCAGTCGTTGGACCTGCAGAGCGCCAAAGGGAAAATAAGTCTGGCGAAGGAAGGCGACCGCTGGTGGATTCAAGGTAAGGACAAATGGGCGGCCGACTCCTCTGCAGTCAATTCCCTGTTGGGCGATCTTTCCAACGGGCGCATCAAGGAGTTTTTTGAGGACAATCCGGACGATTATGCCAGCCTTGGTCTGGATAAACCCATCCTGGAGGTGCTTCTGACGGTCGGCAAAGATAAGGCCATCAAACACCTCGTGGTTGGGCTGGAGAAATCCAAACTGCTCAAGAAAGGCCAGAAACCCAAGCCGGTAGAAAAAAAGGCCGGCGACAAGAAGACCGAGGATACCAGCCCCGTGCTTTATGTGGCGCGCGACGAAAGCCGGAAAGAGTTGTTTCTCGTCGACAAGGAATTTGTCGACAAATTCCTTAAATCGCCCGCTGACCTCAGAGACAAGGTGCTTGCCATTTTCCAGCGCTTCGATGTCGATACGATCACGGTCACTAACGCGAAAGGGACCGTGAACCTCTCCAAATCGCAAGCCGGGGACTGGCAGGTAGGAAACGCCAAGAAAAAGGCGAAATGGGATGCGGTGAACGAGATCTTCGATGCCCTGGAAAAGCCGGTCAAGGGATTCGTAGATGAGCCCGGCACGCTTTCGAAGTACGGACTCGACACTCCGGTCGCTCACGTGGTGCTAAAACAGGGCGGAACCGTAAAGGCGGATTGCATCTTTGGCAAAGACGCCAAGGATGGAGTCTACGCGCAGATCCACGGTGAACCCTTCGTGAAGATCGCAGACAAGGAGAGCCTGGACAAGTTGGGCAAGGGAGAGGCTGATTACCTCGAGCCCGCGCAGCCTCCCACCACGCCTTTCCCTAAAAAATAGACCCTGCTTTCGAAATTCGAGATTCGAGATTCGAAATTCTAAGATCTCGAATCTCGAATCTCGAATTTCGAATCGCCGAAGCATGCGAACTTGAAATCTGGGCGTCGTTAGGCTAAGATCTCGGTCAGCTAGCTTTGAAAGAAGTGGGCTTGGTTCGCCCACTTTTTTATTTTGGGGTCATTGAAATGACGGCCGGGATGGAAATGAACCAGCGAGCAGGGCTGGAATCGAGGATTCAGAGCCTTGCCGAGCAACTTGCAGTTTCGATGGAGCTGGAGATCGTCCTCGTTGAAATCAGAGGTGGCGGCAATCGTCCCATAGTGAGAACATATATAGACCGTCCTGGAGGCGTTACCCTGGTTGATTGCGAGCGCTTCAGCAAGCGGCTTTCCGTGCTGCTGGATGTGGAAGACTGGATACCGTTTAGCTATACGCTGGAGGTGTCGTCGCCGGGATTGGATCGGCCCCTTGTAAGAGAAGCGGATTTTGAACGTTTCGCCGGAAAGAACGCCCGGGTGCGCACGCGTTCCCCGATTGGAGGGCAAAGAAACTTCAAGGGGAAGATTCTCCTCGTGGCCCAGGGCCGGGTGGAGCTGGAAGTGGCTCCGGGAAGGAAGGTCGACATTGCTGTTGGGGATATCGAAAAAGCGAATCTCATGATTGAGATTTAGGGGGCAGGCCCCGGGGGTTTTTAACTATGTCGAACATCATCACTCAAAGCATCGAGCAGATTAGCAAGGAAAAGAATGTCGATCCGAAGGTCATCATCGATGCGCTAGAAGATGCCATGGTGGCGGCATCCCGAAAATATTACAAGACCAACGAAGACATCAACGCGCGGTTTGACCCGGAAACGGGGATGGTGGAGATTTTTGCCGTATATCGCGTTGTCGAGCAAGTTGAAAATCCAAGCCTGGAAATCTCCCTGGAGGAAGCGAAGAAGATCGATGAGAGCCTGGGGCTGGACGATACGGTTGAGATGCCCAAACCCATGGACGTTCTCGGACGGATTGCCGCGCAGACTGCGAAGCAGGTGATCTTGCAGAAGGTCCGGGAGGCCGAACGGCAGAATATCTACAACGAGTATTCCCAGAAGATCGGCGAACTGGTCAATGGAGTGATCAAACGCTTTGAGGGGCCGGACATGATTGTCGACGTCGGCAAGACCGAAGCCCTCCTGCCGCTACGCGAACAATCCCGAGCCGAAAACTACAAGCAGGGGGAGCGCGTGCGCGCCGTCATTGTCAAAGTTCTTCCCGTTGCCAAAGGACCGCAGGTGATCCTCTCACGCACGGATGCACAGCTTCTGATCCGCCTGTTTGAGATGGAGATCCCGGAGGTTTATGACGGCACCATCGTGGTCAAGAACGCCGTCCACGAACCCGGAGACCGCGCTAAGGTCGCGGTGGCCTCGATGGATCGGGATGTCGATCCGGTGGGTGCCTGCGTGGGCATGAAGGGCTCGCGCATCAACTCTATCATTCGCGAGCTGCGTGGCGAAAAGATCGATATTGTGCAATGGTCCGACGATCCGGCGCAGTACGCCGCGAATGCTCTGAATCCCGCTAAAATCTCCAAAGTGCTGATCATCGATCCAGTCGAGAAACGAATGGAGGTAATCGTCGAGGAAAAGCAGCAGTCCCTGGCGATCGGCAAGAAGGGGCAGAATGTGCGTCTGGCATCCAAGCTCATCGGATGGCAGATCGACGTCAAGAGCGAGGAACAGAAGAAACAGGAGGTGCTCAGCGTTATGGAGTCCCTCACTTCGTCGTCTACCTCGCTGGGCGAGCTGGAAGGGATCAGCGACCGCATTATTGAGAAACTGCGTGAGGCTGGAATCGAGAACGTCGAGAGAATCCTCGAACTGGGAGAGAGCAAACTCGTCGAGATCCCAGGCGTGGGTGAGAAGACAGCGGTCAAGATCATGGAAGCGGCGCGCGATCTCTTCGAGGAAGTAGAGATCGAGGTGCCCGAAGGCATCGAGCTGCCCACAGCCATTCAAGCTCCCGGCGCCCAGGGGACTGAGCCGCCGGCTCCAACGGGCGAGCCGGCGGCGCCGGAAGAAGAGGATCAAGCGGCGGAATCGGCAGGAGTAGGGGAAGCAGCAGAAACGGCGCAGGAAGCGGCACCACTCGCCAAAGAGCCGGGGAAAGAGGGTGAGTCCCAATCTCCCGAAGGGGAGGAAAAGGGTGAGGGTGTCGAGTAGAAGACAGCGCGTAGAATAAGAGGCAAGATCCGAATGGCGCTTAAGTAAGGAGTCTAATTATGACCCTGAAAGGGTCCAGCAGGAAAGCCCAGGGCGTGAGCCCTGGGCTTTCCTGCCCCGCCCCTTTGGGGCTTAAACACTTGGTTTGGCGGCAAAACGAGGTGATTGCGGTCACTCTCAGTTAAGCGCCATTCGTGACTGTCCCCAATCTCGCAACCGATTTCCGTCCTGCGCGCGACTTTGCCGGGGCCGTGATTGAGTTGACTGCGCGGTTGAAAAACGAGGTCTATTTGATTTAACATGGCCGATTGGACACCGCTCCGGTAGCAGGGTCACCCATAGGCTAGAGGTGCTTGGTCGAGATGGATAAAATTACCGTCGCAGAGCTGGCGACAGAGTGTTCGGTTCAGAACGGGGTGATACTGTCTGAACTGAAACGGCTGGGGCTCTATGTGTTTTCACCCAGCGCTACGATTGACGCCAGTTTTGCCGAGACTATCCGCAAGAAAATCCTCTCGCAGCACGAAGCGGCGGAGGCCAAACGCGCGGATGCGGAAAAGAAAAAGGAGAAGGAAGCCGAAGCTGCGCGCAAAGCCGAGAAGAGGGCGACCAAAGAACCGGAGGCCGAGAAGAAGCCTGCTGTTCACAAGGCGTCCCCAAAGTCCGTAGCTGCCGCACCCGAGGCTGCCGTCTCCAAGGCGCCACCGCCGCGGAAGGCGAAGAAACCCGCTCCCATCGAAGTCAAGAAAGAGATCGAGGAGCCCGCGAGGCCGTCGCTGGCGCCCAGAAAAGGCCGCAAGCACTACGACCGTGAGACCTCAGGGCTGATAGAAGTGACTGCGGCCGAGGCTCGGAAGCCGCCTGATCAGCCCCCCTTGAGCGAAGCAGCTCGGGAGCAAGTCATCGTCGAGCCCGAGCCTGTCGCTGCGCCGCCGGAAGCCGCCGCGCCTCCCGTTGAAATTACGCCCGAAGAGTTGGAAACGAAGCCCGAGGCTAAGCAGCCGGCAGCTTTGCCGCAGATCCCCGTCGAAGCGCCCGCCCCCTCCCCGGCTCCGCCTGCCGAGCCTACGCCGGCTGGGGAACATGCCGCGCCGGCCGCGGAAGCCGGACCCACGCCGGGAATGGTCTCGAAGAAAGTCGTCGTCCGAAAGACCAAATCCAAGATTCTCATGCGCACCAGCACGGAAAAAGTTGTTACTCCCGAGATCTCGGACCGTATCCTGCGAGGCCTGCGTGAGGAAAGACCCACTACCGCGCGAGCCGTTACTCCCGCGAAACCGTTCAGGAGAAAGAGACCTGACGTAGCGGAAGCCCCGGCCGCAAGAGTCGTGGAATTTCCACGTCCGCCTGTGTCACCAGAGGAGTTTAAGCCAATTAGCATAACCGAAGGCGTGACGCTCAAAGAGCTTGCGGAGAAAATGGACATCAAGTCGAAGTACATCATCCAAAAGCTTATTTCCAAGGGAATCCTGGCTTCAATCAATCAGACACTGGACCTCGACGTTGCCAAGGAAGTCTGCGCGGAGTTCGGGTTCAAGGCCGATGTCATCAGTTTCGAACAGGAAGCGGAGATCAAGCAGGAGGTGGTGGATCGGGCCGAAGATCATGTCTCCCGCTCGTCCGTGGTAACGATTATGGGCCACGTCGACCACGGCAAGACCTCGCTCCTGGACGCCATCCGTGAGACCAAGGTGGCGGCCTCCGAGGCTGGGGGAATCACGCAGCATATCGGCGCCTACCGTGTCGATATCAAAGGGCGCGGCATTACCTTCCTGGACACGCCTGGCCACGAGGCATTCACGTTGATGCGCGCGCGCGGCGCGCATGTGACGGACATCGTGGTTTTGGTGGTGGCAGCCGACGACGGGGTGATGCCCCAGACGATCGAGGCGATCCACCATGCCAGGGCCGCCAACGTCCCCATCGTCGTCGCCATCAACAAGATCGACAAGCCCGGCGCCCAGGTGGATCGCGTCAAACAGTCTCTGTCCGACCAGGGGCTGCTGGCTGAGGACTGGGGCGGAGACGTGGTCATGGTTCCCGTCTCGGCCAAGATGATGACCAACCTGGATCTGCTGCTCGAGATGATTCTATTGGTGGCCGATATGAAGGACCTCAAAGCCAACCCCAAGCGACTGGCATCCGGAGTCGTTTTGGAAGCAAAAGTCGACAAGGGCCGCGGATGCGTGGCCACCGTTCTGGTTCAAAACGGCACGCTGCATCTGGGAGACGCCTTCGTTGCGGGCGCAGTCCATGGCCGCGTCCGTGCTCTGATCAACGATCGCAGCACCCACGACAGCGAAGCGGGGCCCTCTGTGCCGGTGGAGATCCAGGGATTGCAGGATCTGCCCCAGGCCGGAGACACATTCCAGGTTTTCGAGGATGCCGCAAAGGCCCGGCAGGTGGCGGAGTACCGCCAAGCCAAGCTGCGCGAGCAATCGCTGCGCTCCTCGGCGCGCCTGTCATTGCAGGCTCTCTTCCAACAGATGAGAGAGGGAAAAGTAAAGGAACTTCCGCTTATTCTCAAGGCTGACGTGCAGGGCTCCGTCGAAGTCCTTACCGACATGCTCAACAAGCTCAGCACCGAGAAGGTCAAGGTACGCATCCTGCACGGCGGCGCCGGCGCCATTACGGAAACCGATGTGCTTCTGGCATCGGCTTCGAATGCCATCATCATCGGGTTTAGCGTTCGGCCTGAGCGCAAGGCTCAGGATCTCGCGGAGAGCGAAGGGGTCGAAATCCGGGTCTACACAGTCATCTATAATGTCGCGAACGACATCAAGAACGCGATGATCGGCATGCTCGAAGCCACGACTCACGAGAAATACCTCGGCCGCGCGGAGGTCCGCGACACCTTCAAGGTTCCCAAATACGGATTCATCGCGGGTTCCTACATCGTGGATGGACTGATCCGGAGAAACGCCGAGATCCGCCTCCTGCGCGACAACGTGGTGATCCACGAAGGCAGAATCGGTTCCCTGCGCCGCTTCAAGGATGATGTCTCGGAGGTCAAGTCCGGGTATGAGTGCAGAATCGCGTTCGAGCATTTTCCCGATGTCAAGATCGGAGACGTCATCGAGGCTTACATCATCGAAAAGGTTCAGCCCACATCACTCTGAGCGCGCCGGTCCTGGCGATCCGACACGCAGGGCGCAACGATCGAATTGACGCGGCCACTGCGGTTATAAATCATGCCTATCGCTTACTGCGTCCTGGAAATCTATATCCCCTATTCCCAATCCCTCAAGGACAAGCGCATGGTGCTGCGCAAGGCCCAGGACCGGCTGCGAGCGCGCACAAGCTTCTCGATAGCCGAGATGGATCATCAGGATCTGTGGCAGAGGGCAACGCTCGCGGCCGTCACCGTCAGCTCCGACAACAGTACCCTGGAGCGGGTGACACAGCAGTTTGTGCGCGAGGCGGAGAATATCCTGGAAGACCTGCTCGTGGATTGCCAGGTCTCTTACATTGATCCTTAAGCGAGATGGTGACATTCAGAATTGACGATTCACGATTGACGATTCACGATTGAAAAAGATTCATCCATCGTCAATTGGGATGCCCCGTATTCGGTGAAATACTATGCAACCGTCACGCAGACCCCAAAGGCTGGCATTGGAGATCCAGCACGAGATCAGCCTGATCCTCTCCCGTAACATGAAAGACCGGAGAATCGGGTTTGTCACGGTCACGGGGGTGGAAATGAGCTCGGATCTACGCCATGCCCGAGTTTATGTTTCCGCCATGGGGAGCGACCCCGATAAAAAGGCGAGCCTGGAAACGCTCCATCATGCCACGGGATGGATCCGCCACGAGCTGGGACAGCGGATCCGCATGAAGTTCTTGCCCGAGATCGTTTTCCGCACGGACACATCGCAAGAGTACGGCGAACACATCGACCAATTGCTGGACCAAACCAACAAAACTGACGATTGACATTTGACGATTGAAAGAAGAGTGATCATGTTGGGGATTACTAATCAGTTCACAAATAAGTGGACATTTGATCCAAAAAAGAGGAGCTGGACGGGAGGTCACGTTCGCTCTGGATGGCGATCATCGGTATCGGAATCGGGGTCGCAGTCGCAATCGCAATCGGTGGTATGGGTCTGCAAAAGCCGATAGCGACTGCGATTGCGACCCCGATTCCGATACCGACCCCGACGGATATAGTGTTCTCCTTTCTTTTTGATACCACCAAATGTCAACCTGACTTATGAACTGATCAGTAATCGTCAATTCGGTGTTGGGGTGACCATGGATGGAGTGCTCATCGTCGACAAACCGGAGGGTTGGACGTCCCACGATGTGGTCGCCAAGGTGCGCAACATCACCAAGGTGAAAAAGGTGGGACACACCGGCACCCTGGATCCCTTTGCCACCGGCGTTCTGCCGCTGACTCTCGGCCGGGCCACGCGCCTAACCAGCTATTTCCTCTCTTCCGATAAGACCTATCAAGGAATCATTCGTTTTGGCTTTGCCACAGACACGTTTGATCGTGACGGCGAGCCGATCGGCAGAGATGCCTGCCCGCAGCTGGAGACAGCTCGCATCGAAGAGATCTTCACCCGTTACCTTGGAACCGTCCGGCAGACCCAGCCGCCATTTTCGGCGAAGAAGATTCACGGCAAGCCAATGTACCAGTATGCCCGGAAGGGGGTTGTGCTCGACGCGGAGACCAAGGAAGTCACGATCAAATCGCTGAAACTGCAGAGTGTGCGAGGGAGCGAAGCGGAGTTCGAACTCATCTGCACTGCGGGGACCTATGCGCGCAGTCTGGCACACGACGTCGGCCGGGACTACGGGTGCGGCGCCCATCTGATCCGGCTGCGGCGCACGCGCAGCGGGGAATTCCCCATCGAATCAGCCATACCCCTGAGCGAGGGCGACCGCTTCCATTCCCGCGACTTCTTTTCGGATCGCGTCATCTCGATGCGCGACCTGCTTCAGGAATTGCCCGCCATCCGGCTTTCATCCGGCGACCGCGACAGGGTCAAGCACGGCATGGATCTGAATCTGCTCACCGCCTCCTGGGAGGCCGGCGAGTATCGACTGCTGGATGAGACCGGCGATCTGGTCGCCCTGGCCCAGCGCGTTCAGACGTTCGTTTCTCCGATCGCACAACCCGTCCGCTGGATCCGTGTCCACCCCCGAATCAACTTTGAATGATGTCGACAGCAGAGGGCCTCGGCACAGGACTGCCCGAGACCCTCGCCGATGTCAGGCTTGAAGCCTAGGTACTGCTCAATCACGATATGGCAAACGCGGATGCGGACAGGGTGCGGCTAGACGACCAGACGGTCCTTGATCCTCTGGAATTTCTTTTCACCTATTCCCTTGACGTTGAGTAGCTCCTCGATCTTGTTAAACTTCCCGGTTTTGGTTCGGTGTTCGATGATGGTCTTTGCCAGCGCAGGCCCGATTCCAGGCAACGTCTGGAGTTGCTCAGCAGACGCAGTGTTGATGTTTACCTTTTCGGTCAAGGCAGACTTCGACTTCTGTGCCAGAGCCGCTGTGGGAGCCAGAGCCAGGCACAGGATCAACACCCAGGCCAGTTGAAATCCATTTGCTCTCATCTTCTTCTCCTCCTGATGAATAAAGATCCATAGGGAAGAACGACGTCCTTCCCGTTCCACCTTCTCTAACTGCTCTTGACCGATTTGAGCGAATAAATCTTTACCGACATCAGACCTCAGACCTCAGACCTCAGACCTCAGACCAAAAGGAAAGGGTCGGAGCCGGCAGTAGCGCTTTTGGCATCCTGAAGCGGTTCCTTGACTTTATAGGTCTGATGTCTGAGGTCTGAAGTCTGAAGTCTGGGGCGGTTTGACAGGCTTGGAAACGCTATGTCATAATTGGGTGTTTGTTTCTACTTCGGGAAAGGGAATCTGTCGTCCTATGAAATCAACCTCTTGGAGCCACACGCGCACGACGCTCTTCTTCATCGCGATGGTCGGCGCTGCCAGTGTGTTTGCCGCCGCCCAGGTGCGGCCAACGTCTCAAAACCCCGTCAATCTCGACAAGGCGCTACAGGAAAAGTCAGTAGAGGACCGTGCCCAGAGCTACTACCACTACGCCCTTTCCAAATGGTTTGACGATTCAGGCGACCTGCCCAGGGCACTGTCGGAGATGCAAACGGCGGTTCGCTTCAACGATAACGATGCCAGCGTGCACGTGGCGTACGCAGATATCCTGGCGCGGATGAACAGAATGTCGGATGCCACGGACGAGGCTCAAAAAGCATCCCGCTTGAATCCGAAGGATCCGGAACCCCATTGGCTGCTTGCGACCATTTTCTTGAGGTCGGCTGAAGCCGGGAGGCCTCGACAGGCGGCTTTAGACACCATCAAGCAGGCCGTCAAAGAGTTGGAGGCGATGAAGGAGGCGGCTCCGAACGATCAACGCGCCTACTTCGCCCTGGGTGGCTGCTACATGGAGCTTGAACAACCCGAAAAAGCGATTTCTGCCTACGAGAAATGGCAGACTCTGGTGCCTGATAGCGACCAGGGTTATGTCGCCATTGCCCAGTACTACGACCGCCAGGGCAAGCAGGACAAGGCCATCGAGTACCTTCAGAAGGCCGTCGAAGTCAATTCCGATTCCGTCCAAAGCATGGCAATGCTCGCCGGCCTTTACGCCAAGGCGAAACGTGAGAAAGACGCTGTCCCACTCTATCGCAAGATTATCGCGTCGACCGGAGGTTCTCCCGAGCTTAAAAAGCAGCTCGCCTCCTCACTGTTGGACATCGGAGAATTCACCGAGGCTTCCAACATTTTGACGGAGTTATCAAAGGACGATCCGCAAGACGACGCCGTCAAGACCCTGATGGCTCGCGCTCAGCTGGGCGCCCACCAAGTCCCTGAATCCATCGAGAGCCTGAAATCCCTAGTCGCGAGCGATCCGGACAACATCGAGGCCCTGTTCTATCTCGGCGTTGCTTACCAGCAAGCGGGCGAGCCGGCCGAGGCGATCAAGATCTTTACCAAGTTGATCGATCAATCCAAGAACGGTTCGGACGACCTGAAAAACAATCTCCCTGTTTTTCAGACGAACCTGGCCGCGGCTTATGAGGACATCGGCGAGTATCAGAAGGCCATCCCGATTTATGAAGAGATGGCCAAAAACGATCCGTCGCCTCGTACCTACTTTCTGCTGATCAACGCCTATCGAATCGACAAGCAGTTCGACAAAGCTCTAAGCGTCGGGAAGCAGCAGTTTGAGAAAAACCCCAAGGACGACAGGCTCGCTCTGGTCTATGCGCGCAGCCTCTCCGACGCAGGGAAAAGCAAGGAGGGAGCTGAAATCCTGGATAAGCTACTCCAGGCCGATCCCACGAATCTGGACATCTACATCAACTTGAGCCAGATCTATGTGGAAGCCAGGCGTTTCGGCGACGCGGAAAAAGTCATGCGCCGCGCAGAGGAAAAAAAGCTGGACAAGGACCGCGTGATGTATCAACTGGCGACGGTCTACGAAACCCAGAAGGACTACGACAAGGCCGAGTCCTTATTCAAGGAGATCTTAAAGGATAACCCCAAGGATGGACAGACCTTGAACTACTTCGGCTACATGCTCGCCGACCGTGGGGTTCGCCTTGACGAAGCCGTGAAGTACGTTCAGCAGGCGCTGACCCTCGAGCCGAACAACCCGGCTTATCTGGATTCGCTCGGCTGGGCCTTCTTCAAGCTGAATGATCTGCAGAAGGCGGAGAAATACCTCCTCCAGGCGGGCGATATGGAAAAAAAAGATCCGGTGATCCAGGATCACATCGGGGATTTTTATTTCAAGACCGGCAAGCTGGAGAAGGCACAGGAGTTTTGGAAAAAGTCGCTGGCCGCTGGCGGCAAACCGGAGGATGTCCAGAAGGTCAAAACGAAGCTGGAAAAGGTGCAGGAAACCCTGCGCAAGCAGAAACGTCACGAGTGAGATCAGCCCCGATCCGAATCCGCTCTTTTGCCAAGGTGAATCTGGCGTTGGCCGTGCTGGGAAAGCGTTCCGACGGCTTTCACGAGATCCGAACCATCTTCCAAAGCATCGACCTCTGCGACGAGCTCGAAATCCGGGCTTCGGCGACGCTGGAGCTGTATTGCCCGGACCTGGCTTCGGTCCCAAAAGAGGGAAACACCGTATGGCGAGCGGCCACGGCGCTGGCGAGTATCGCTTCCCCTGGTTCGGGGGCAGAGATCACCCTGAGGAAGAGGATCCCCGCCGGATCCGGGTTGGGGGGAGGCAGCAGCAATGCCGCGGCAGCACTTCTCGGGCTCTGTCGGCTATGGCGCCTCGAAGTTCCGGCTGCCAGGTTATGCTCGCTCGCGGCTGCACTCGGCTCCGATGTTCCCTTTTTCCTGATGGGCGGCACGGCGCTGGGGATCGGCCGTGGAGAGGAAATCTATCCTCTCCCCGAAATCCGGCCCGCGCATCTTGTGGTCGTGTACCCCGGAGTGCACATCTCCACGGGCACTGCCTATCAATCCCTGAGTTTGATGTTGACATCCCGGCAGGCGGCCCCTAATATTCAAAGTTTCTGCGGCCGACTGACCGATGAAGCCGGGTGTCTGGCCGAGATCTTTAACGATTTCGAGACTTCGATCCTCCCTGCCTATCCGGCTGTACGGGATGCGAAAGCTTTCCTAAAGGAACGGGGAGCGACAGCCTGTTTGCTGTCCGGCAGCGGATCTTCTGTCTTCGGATTCTTCTCGGATGAAGAGTCAGCTCTCGCGGCCTCTCGCGGCGACAACGCACGGGAGTCCTGGCGATTGTTTCCGGCGAAGACCCTATCTCGCGCTGAGTATTTCCAAAGCATGTTCGGGTAGTCGTCGGCGAACCGAAATCAAGTACTGGGGCGTCGTCAAGCGGTAAGACACAGGTCTTTGGAACCTGCATTCGGAGGTTCGAATCCTCCCGCCCCAGCCAACCTCGCGCTTTTGGATTTTGGATTACGGATTTTGGATTGATAGGGTGGATTGAAACCCACGATCCGCAATCCTGACCTCAAAGGGTGTTCAGCGTTCCAAGGAGAACAAGACCAGCATGAGGCACAAGGGATTCAGGCCGGTGGATGGAGATTTGAAGATTTTTTGCGGGAATTCCAACCCCGTCCTGGCCGGCGAGATCTGTAGGTATCTGCGTATCCCGCTTGGGCAGGCGAACCTCACGACGTTCGCGGACGGTGAGGTTTATGTCCAGATCCTGGAAAACGTGCGCGGCAAGGACGTGTTCGTCGTTCAGCCGACCTGCTGGCCAGTGAACGACAATATGATGGAGCTGCTGATCATGATCGATGCGTTCAAGCGTTCGTCGGCATCGCGGATCACGGCAGTCATGCCCTATTACGGCTACGCCCGGCAGGATCGGAAAGACAAACCCCGGGTTGCGATCAGTTCCAAGCTGGTGGCGGATCTGCTCACCTCTGCAGGCGCCGACCGCATCCTGACGATGGATTTGCATGCCGGGCAGATTCAGGGTTTCTTTAACATTCCCGTGGACCATCTCTTTGCGGCGCCAGTGCTGATCGAGTACCTGCAGAAGTTGAAGCTTCCGGATCTCACGGTGGTTTCACCCGATGCCGGGGGCGTAGAACGCGCGCGTGCCTTCGCAAAGCGCCTGGACGCCGATTTAGCCGTAGTCGACAAGCGGCGGACCGCGCCCAATGAAGCCGAGGTCATGCACATCATCGGACATGTAAGAGGGAGGAACGTCATCATCTGCGACGATATGATCGACACGGCCGGGACATTGGTTCACACGGCCGCAGCTTTGCGCAAGCAGAAGGCCAAACGGATCTTTTCGTGCGCCACTCACGGCGTGCTGAGCGGCCCCGCCCTTGACAGACTGCGGGGCGCGCCTCTGGAAGAAATCATCCTTACCAACACCATACCGATCGCAGAGGGGAAAATCCTGCCCAATATAAGAATCTTGAGTGTGGCAGGTCTGCTGGCCAAGGCCATTCGCAGCATTCACGAAGAGACCAGCGTGAGCAATTTATTTGTTTAAGGGTAACTACTCAGGTGGTTAGCAAACAACTCTCATTCGGGGTCGGAATCGGTATCGGTATCGGAATCGAAAGGAAACGGAGTCGATACCGATTCCGACGCCGAGAAGAATCGGATTACAGTCTATCCACCTGAGTAGTTACGTTTAAGGAAGGAGTCGGATTTCATGCAACAGATCGTGATCGAAGCTCAACGGCGGGAGCCCGCCGGCAAGAACGCGAACCGGCGGATTCGCAAGTCGGGCAAGATTCCGGCCGTCGTCTACGGCGCGAAGCGGGATCCGCTTCCCTTACTCGTGGATCCGGACTCGGTAACGGATGTCCTCCACTCGCATAGCGGCCACAACACGATCTTCGCCGTCAGCGTCGGGGGGGCACAGTCCAATGTCATGGTTAAGGACTACCAGCTGGATCCCGTGCGCGGGAATATTATTCACGCGGATTTTTATGAGATCGCCATGGACCAGCTGCTCAAGCTCACGGTCGATGTCGAGATGGTCGGTGAAGCCGAGGGCGTCAAAGTCGGCGGCGGCATCATGGACGTGGTTACCCGGTCGCTGGAGGTGGAATGCCTGCCTTCAGACATCCCCAAATCGATTCAAGTGGACGTCACGCAGCTTAAAATCAATGACTATATTCGGGTGAAAAACCTGCCGGTAGATCCCAAGGTCAGAATCCTGAGCGAACCCGAGGTCGTGATCGTCACCATCGTACCGCCGGTCAAGGAGGAGGTCGTCGAGGTGGCCGCGCCGGTTGCGCCTGCCGAGCCGGAAGTGATCAAGAAGGGCAAGGCCCTGGAGGAGGGTGAGGGTGAAGGAGGAGAGGATAAGGGCAAATCCGCCAAACAGCCCGAGAAATCCAAACCTGAGACCAAGTAGCTTGATTGCGCGCCGTGAGACTGATTGTCGGACTCGGTAACCCGGGCGTGCGCTACGGGCGGACCCGGCACAATGCCGGCTACATGGTCGTCGATGAGCTGGCCAGTGAGTCGCAAGCTGGAGCATGGTCAACGCAATGTCGGTCGCTGGTTCGTCCGGCCACGATCGCGGAGCAGCACCTGCTGCTGGCTAAGCCGCTCACTTTTATGAATGCCAGCGGAGGCGCCGTTCAGCTTCTGCTCGACGAATACCGGCTCGACCCAAAGGAGTTGATTTTAGTTCTCGACGACTTAAACCTGCCTCTGGGCAGGATACGCATCCGGGAACGAGGGTCATCGGGCGGCCATAAGGGAATGAAATCGGTTATCCGGATGCTCAATAGTGACGAGATCATCCGCGTGCGCCTCGGGATTGGGCAAGTGAACATGCCTGAGGATAAGGCCGAATACGTGCTTTCTGACTTCCCGCCGGACAAGGCGGCGGAGTTGAAGGAGATGATTTCCAAAGCCAGTCGAGCCGTACGATCGATAATCACGGACGGGGTATCCCAGGCCATGTCGGTCTATAACACATGATGCCATTTCTATCATCGGTATCGGTATCGGGGTCGCAATCGCAGGCGCAGTCGCGATCGGCTTTTGCGGCTTAGCAGGCTAGCAAGACCGATTGCGACTGCGATTGCGATTCCGATACCGACGTTTTGGATTTTTTCGTTCTATTTTCGAAGCAGGAAAAGGAGAAAAACCTGTGAGAACTTACGAAGTAGCTTTCATCGCCGCACCGACCATGACCCCGGAGGAGCTGGACGCGTTCATCGCTCAGATGCAATCCGTGGTCGAGGGGAAGGGCGGCAAAGTGGTGAAGGTCGACAACTGGGGGAAAAAGCCCCTGGCCTATAAGATCAAGAGATTTCGGGACGGGTACTATGTCATCCTTACCCTCGAGGCGGACGGCGCCATCATCACGGAACTGGAGCGTCGGTTCCGCGTGGCTGACCACGTGATCCGGTTTCTCTCCGTCCGGATAGACGAGGACCTGAAACGATCCGAGAAGATGAAAGCTGCTCGGCAGCGCAAAGCGGTGTCGAAGCCTGTGCCCGCCGTGCCGAAGGCCGGCGAGTTTGAAAGCGCGCCTCCAGCGGCCCCGATAGCATAATCAAATAAAAGAAAGGGTCATAGATTCTATGCCAGCTCCAAAGAGGTTTTCTGTCAAGCGCAAGCGTGTTTGCAAGTTCTGCGCCGAGAAGATCAGCTACATCGACTTCAAAGACGGGAAGCTGTTATCCCATTTCATTCCCGAACGCGGCAAGATTCTCCCACGGAGAATCAGTGGCGTCTGCTCCGTGCATCAACGGCAGCTTTCGGAAGCCATCAAACGCGCCAGGCACATGGCGATTTTGCCTTTCGTCGCTGATTGACGGAAACAGAGGGGACGACATGAAGGTCATACTGAAACAAGACGTGGAAAAACTTGGTAAAACCGGCGAAATCGTGAAGGTTGCGGACGGATACGGCCGCAATTACCTCATCCCACGGCACATTGCCATCCCGGCAACCCCGGGCAACCTCAAGATCATGGAGCTCGATCGCCTCGCAGCTGCACGCCGTGACCAGCGCGATAAGGCGGCAGCAAGCCTGGTGGCCAGAGAACTGATCAAGCTGGTAGTCACCATTCAGCGCAAGTCCGGCGAAGGCGGAACCCTCTACGGCTCCGTCACCTCGATCGATATCGCCGACTTTCTCGTTACGCACAAGATCGACATCGACAAGCGCAAGATCCAGCTCGAAGAGCCGATCAAGTCCATCGGCGAGTTCCATGTTCCGGTCCGCCTGCATCGGGAGGTCACGGTCCCCCTCAGGGTGATCGTCGAGGCCGAGCCCGAACCGCAGGCGCAACCTTAAATCTATCACCACGGGGAATCTAGTGCGGCATAGCCGCAAAACAGTGGACCGGGCTTGACTCGAGATTCGAAATTCGAGATTGGGAAGTCGGATCCGCAAATCTCGAATCTCGAATCTCGAATCTCGAATCTCGAATCTCGAATCAACCGTGGTGAAAACATGGTATTCCTGCCGGCCCGGGCTCGTGTAGAATTGCGAACACTGCGGTATTCCCATGGCAACTGACATCAGTCTAGAAAAAACGCTTCCCTGCAACCTGGAAGCCGAGCGCTCCATCCTGGGTGCTATTCTCATTGATGACAAGGCAATCCACACTGCGGTGGAGACCTTGCGCAAGGAGGATTTTTACCTCGAGAGCCATCGCCGGATCTTCGAGAAAATGTTTGCGCTCACGGCTGACGGCACCGCGATCGACCTGGTGACGCTGAAGAACGAGCTCCAGCGCTCTGATGAACTCGAGAGCGCCGGCGGCGCCGCCTATCTGGCAAGCCTCACCGATGGCATGCCGCGTGCCGTCAACATCGAGCACTACGCCCAAATCGTCAAGGAAAAATCTACCCTGCGCCGCTTGATCCAGATTTCGAACGAGATCATGGCGCGCAGCTACCAGAGCGAGGAGTCGGCCCAGGAGATCCTCGGCGACATGGAGAAGTCCATCTTCGAAATCGCCAGCCGGCAATTCCTGACGGGCTTTGCGCCCATCGAGCCTCTGATCAGCGCGGTCTACAAGCAAATCGAAGAGGTCGCCAACCGCAAGACCCTGGTCACCGGTGTCGAGACCGGCTTTGTCGAGCTGGACAAATTGACGGCTGGGCTTCACCCGGCGGATCTGATTATCGTCGCCGCGCGGCCGGGCTTGGGAAAAACCAGCCTCTGTCTCAACATTGCCCAGTTTGTGGCGATCAAGAAGATGCAGTCCGTGGGAATCTTCTCCCTCGAAATGAGCAAAGAGCAGCTGGTGAAGCGGCTGCTGTGCGCCGAAGCTGAGATCGACTCCCATAGGGTTAACACCGGCCACCTGAACCGGGAGGATTGGAGCAAGCTGAGCAACGCCGCGAGCGTATTGTCACAGGTAAAAATCTTCATCGACGACACGGCCGGCATGTCGATCGCAGAGATGCGATCGAAGGCGAGACGCCTCAGCCTCGAGCACGGCCTCGACCTCCTCATCGTCGATTACCTCCAGCTGATGAGCGGTTCGAGTCAGCGCATCGAGAACCGCACGCAGGAGATTTCTCAGATTTCCCGCGGCCTTAAGGCCCTTGCCAAAGAGATTAACGTTCCGGTCCTTGCCATCTCACAGCTGAGCCGGGCTATCGAAATGCGCCGAGGCGATCATCGCCCCCAGCTCTCGGATTTGCGCGAATCGGGGTCCATCGAGCAGGATGCCGACGTGGTGATGTTCATCTATCGCGAAGACGCCCTCAATCCCTCGGAGGAAAACAGCGGCGTGGCCGAGATCATGATCAGCAAACAACGAAACGGCCCCACCGGTTCCTTCCAGCTCGCCTTCATCAAACAGTTCACGAAATTTGCCAACCTGTGGCAAGGCTCAGACGATTGAAGATTCGAGATTCGAGATTGAAGATTCGAGATTTTGGAATTTCGAATCTCGAATTCAATGGCCTCTCGATTCTTCCGGAACAATTTGTAACGTCTCGAGTTCCGTGCCACGCAGAACGGTCAAGGTTGAGCTGACCCCGACGCGGGTTTCGGTCATGAGCTTGTGGAGATCATCGATGCCGGCCGTCGATTGGTTGTCGAAGGCGAGGATGACGTCCCCCTCCCGCAAACCGGCACG
>JBEKYG010000003.1:0-30428 GCA_049511215.1 Acidobacteriota bacterium
CAGTTGAATCGGATGACAAAAAACCTAGCAGGAATGACTTCAAAGACCATGCCTTTTTGCGGTCGTGGGCCAGATCGCAGAGGGTTCTGCGCACGGCGCCGGACACTGCCTCCAGCGCCAGCATGCCGGGCCGGACAATGCAGCCTCCTTCGGCAAGAAAGCGCTCCAGGCGGGTTCTTCCTTCATTTCTACTGGCGGCAGGCTCTATGGCCCCCAGTCGCGGTCCCAGCCAGCCCCACGAAGTCGGAGAAACCAGAAACTGTCCTCGCCAGCGCCGGAGGCTTCTCCATTCCACGGCATCCTCAGGCCGACCAAACCGCGCGCCTATCGCGGCCGCTGATTCCAGGAGAATGCAGTGTCGGAATAGAGCCTCGATAATGACTGTGCCTGCGTACCAGCGCCAGGGGTGCAGCCTGTCCGGCAACAGGCTCATCGTGTGACCGCAAGCCAGGCAGAGAAACCGGCGGATCCAGATGATGATCCAGCCCGTTTCCACCAGACCGCAGACCTGGCGGGAGTACATGCCGTGACCTACCAACTGCAGAATCCCTTCGGCATTCCGGGAGGCTTGGCCGCAGACAACACAATGTCTGGGACGAAGCTCTTCAAGAGAGGGAGCATCCGCGCTTTTGGCGCAGAGTTGCTCGACAGTGACGGCAAGGCTATGTAGAATGACCAGTAGTTTTTTGGGGGTGGTGGTCTAGGCGCAATCCGCCAAAGAGAGGCCTGGCCACCGCCTTTTCTCCTTTCCTACGGTCGACCATCCTAATCAATTGTTGAAGGAATCAACAAGCGCGCAGTGACGCATGCGGCGCGATACGGCAGGATCTTCCTAAATCAACAGCGGCAGTTCCCCGAGATCGGGAATGTGCGGAACGGTTTCATCGCCACGAATCAATCCATTACGTAACACTCCCCATATCGCACGAAACCGGACACAACAACCTGGACTCTGCAGCGCAGGGGCACCACACGACTTGATCAAGCTGCAGGCCACCTATCCTTTTTTTTCAGGCCGGCACATGAGGCCGATGCACTATGCGACTCTGCAATCGCAGAACTTCAAGCCAGCGAAGTCCTCACCTCCGTAGTTGCCGATAGAATGTGCGATCCGTGAATCGGGTGAAGACAATGTGAGTTTTATATCTCTGCACGCCGGGCCACGATGAAGGAGGCGGAGGGACTCTGCCAGCACCATGCTGGCTGCCGCGGTCCCAACGAACGGCACTGCCACTGATTTGCCCGCCAGTTCATAGCGGCCACACTCATCATGGGCAAGGCGCGCATAGGCCCCATTTTGGCGGGCAAGGCGTTCCTGACTGGCGATGCGTTTGGCGATTTCGCCCGCGGAAAGGTCTGGCCACAAATCCTGGGCTTTACGCGGATTGGGGAGGGTATGGAGGCTTATGGCGTCAAAATTGTCCGGGGTTCCTCCAAGACCAGCCTCGATCACACGGATAAATTCAGCTGTGTATAGGTCTCTTCGCGCCGAATTTGAATCGAACCCGCACAATGCTAGCCTGGGTTCGTCTATGCGACAGCGGAACCGGGAATCGAATTGTCGTTCTACGATTTTGGTACGAAATCCCAGCTTCTCCAACCAGTCACTGCACACCCGCGTTTTGTGCCGAGATAGGTTTTCTGACTTAAAGATGATGCCCGTCTCGAGGTTCTCTGGTTCGATCGTTTCAAAGTCATTGAGGAAGATCTCAACGGCTCGCGGATTCCGGTAAGGCAGGGTCGCGAGAGACCAAAGATAGGCATTGCCTAAATGTCCCAACCCAAGTATCCACAAATCCCCCGGAAGATACTGAACGGGAACACCGAGTGCAGTCGGGTCGCGGGCATCAGCCGCGGGTTGCCAGAGGGACAGCGCAATAGTGCGACGGTTTGCTTCGACGCTGATTTCGGCGAACGAAGAGAACAATTCTGAAATGGCGAGGGACGCTGTCAGAATCCCGGCAAGTGAGCAATACTCGCGCTCGGGTAACCTATCGGTATCTACCGCCGGCCCAACCATAGCAACCCAGCCATCAAAGGTGGCCCGGAGTGCTCCCCCTATTGGAGCTGCGTTGCCGAGGATTACCACTTGAGGGTCGTACTCACGGTTACCCGGCTCAGTGCAAACACTCTCCCCCAAGAGACCAATCAGAGCCTGGGCAAACGTCTGTTTAAAAGCAGGCCAGATTAAAAGCGGGGCCGATGCCAGATTACCCTCAAGAGCGATGCGAAGTGCTCCGGGAAAGCATCGGCTTGCGATTCTGGCGGCCGTCAGGACAGCAACCTGAAGAGTGTAAGAATTCCCCACGTCTGCTCCACAGCGGAGCGTGACTGCGTAACGGCGCCGACGATCGAACGCAGCTTCGGCGGTCAAGTCATCGCGGTCAATGAGAAATTTCGAGATTCGCGAAATGTGAGTGTCTGAGCTTTCCATCTGTTGTTCACCAAAGTGTCAGGCTCACTCGGCGCAGCCTTTGAGATGCGCTGTGCGCCCGCCACGCGAAGCTGCCGAGATACTCGTATACGCCCACGGCCCTCAACGACAGCCACGGCGTGCGTCCGAAATCCGGGACGATCATGGCAGTATGGCCTATAACTGGAATCATCGGATTGAGCTGATCCGTGTGGCTCTGGCTTATTCCTTTACCCATGTGGGTATGAACATCTGCGAGAACTAGGAGTCCTTTTTCTCTGCAGAATCGCCAGAGCGCTGCACATCCGACTGCGTGGAAGACTATGCCGCCTGACTGGTAGGCGAGTGGATCAAGATCGTCGTAACAGACATATGTCGTTACCCGCGCCGAGGGACCGCGCTGATGGCCAAGCAGAAATGCTCCGCTTTCGGCCCTGTCTTCGCCCCTCTTCCGCAACTGCGAAATGACCTCCCTCCATAGCAAAATAGGGAGGCGAATCGATGCGATACCCATGTCAGGTGCCAAGGTAATCTCCAGAGTTTAGCAATGAATAGAACTCCTCCAGGTAGTCGACAATCGTATGACAGTCTGTCCAGAGGAGATGTGGTTGCTCTTTCACCCACCCAGGGTGACTTTGGGCAGCGACCCGGTCATACGGATGATAAAAGGCTGAATTATTCCAGTCTGTGCGGAAGACCCTTGCGAACCGGCTCCCCGGCTTTCCTTTCGGGCGTTTGGCAATGTCGAGTTGGGACCTCGTACTCAAATCCCAGAAGGCGCCAGTCGGAGGTACAGCCCTATAGCCCGCCGCATCCAGCAAGATATAGAACCTCTCTGGAGCGTGGGGCCGTGCCGCTGCAGCGATCCAGAGGATGACATTTGGCCATGTCAATCCCTCAGGCAACACTTCCAGGCTGGGCAGGCCCCACAGATCCCTTACCACGCCGGCTCGATACTCGGCCGACATCAAGTCTTCTTGGAATAAGCGCTGGTCCGGTTGTTCCATGTATCACCCTTGAGGCGTGATTTCCTTTACCAGATCGAAGCAAAGGGAACACTGTTCCCGTACCAATTCTCCGAGGTGCTTGTCCGACCTCGGTTGGTCTGTGCTATTGCAGAACTGCAAGATATACTCAGCAGCAGTAGGGGGATCCAAGTGAAATTTCTTTCGTGCCCACTGTGCAACAACCCCGACGGTTGCGGATGGGGAGAACCTCCGGCGCTTGGTCTTTCCGGTGAAATTGACCTCAACCGCAATATTTCGACACGGACTGCAATGTACGTGGTGGTGTTGCTTGATTCCCAGGACTTCTAGTGAAAGATCTATGTCAACCGGGGTGTGCATATCAGCGCCTTCCTCGATTTCGTCAGGTTCTGATAGTGCTTCATCGCACTCTCCAGCAAAGACCAGAATGTCGTTCTGGCCTTCCTTGAGGAATCCGGTGCGGACCAGCGCGATCCGAAGGGTATCGCCAGGGGTTGCAATGAGAACTTGGGGCTTCCGCCCGCAGCCGTGTACGAAAATCTCCAATTCCTGATTTGTCATGTAAAATCACCTCGTTGTGGAGGCACCGCCATGCGACGCACTTGCGTTCGCAGTGACGATGTGCCATATTAGCTGTCTGGGAGGACAACGGTGATAGCAGCAATTGGAGCTGCGAAGCTTAGTGCCAATGCCCTTCTCATCACAAATGTTGTCCATCCAGACAACAGTATAACGATCAAAACGGACATTGTCAAGGAGGGTCGATGGCGCAGCCTGCTTTGGGCTTCTTGCTGCGGAGCTTACGCGAGGAAAGACGACTGTCGCTGCGTGAGCTGGCTCAGCTTGCAGAGATAGATCACGCCTACATTTACCGGTTAGAAACCGGCGACAAGGAGTCTCCCTCTGAGGACGTTTTATCAAAACTGATACGTGCGTTAAAGGCCGGCAAGCGCGAAGCCGACATGCTCCTGTATCTCGCTGAGCACTCGGAGACAGACTCTGAACTTGTGGCGCTGGCGCTCAGAGATCAGACCATTACGTATGGGATCTTTGCCGCTGTAGCCGGTGCTGCCTTTCGCGGAACTGCCCGGCCTGATTACCCTAAGCTGGTCGGGCGAGTGCGAAGGATCTTGGAGGAAGAGGAAAGCCGTGGATGAATTCACAGCGGAAATAAAGGCGCGCCTCCTTGTCTCCAAAGTAAAGCCGACGACAATTCCAGTGTCGGTTGACGCCTACGTCAATCATGTTGGTGCCGTTCTCCGGTATCGGACAGACTTGGGTCAAGATGAACCTGGCTGGTCCTTCGAACACGGCGGGAAGTCATTCATTTGTGTCAACGCCAACGACCGCGCGGAGCGTCAGAGATTCACTATTTGCCACGAACTCGCACACATCGTCTTGGGACTTCGCTCCCACCACGAGGCACTCCAATGGTGGATCTACGCCAAGAGGCCCCCGGAAGAAATTTGGTGTGATGTTTTTGCCGCAGAGTTGCTTTTGCCTATCAATTTATTTAAGCCGGTCGCAGAGCAGCATACCGTTGGTTTTGCTGCGGTGGACGATTTGGCCGCTCGTTTTGGAGCATCGAGAACGGCAACGGGCTCTCGGTTAGTGACGGTTATCCGCACGCCCTGCGCCTTTGTGCTTTCCGAAAAGGGAAAGATTCGATACGCGGCGAGATCGGGTCCTCTCCGTGATGCGAATGCCTGGATCCAACCTCGGATATATTTGCCAAAGGGTTCGGTGTCCGAGAAAGTTCGTGCGGGTGCGGAGTGTAAGGGGCCCGAAGAAATCGACGCCGATGAGTGGTTCAGTGCCTGGGAACAAGGTGGGGTTCTGTTGGAAGAAGCTAGACACTTGGAGCGCTGGGACCAGACACTAACGCTGCTTTGGTTTGAGGATGATGAAATCCCACCGGCAATGGATGGATCCCTAGAAGAGGACGGCGAGGATGATCTGTTGAAGGAATTGGATGGGATTCTTCCTTGGCCGAGCAAAAAACGCCGGAGGTGAACAGGAACTCCACGAGTGGCTAACGCTGCAGAATTACCATGCCGGTCAGTCTGTGCTCTCTGGCTTCCGCACCCGGGCGTGTCGGGTCTCTGCCCGGAACGATGCGAGCCTTTCCTCGTCTCCTCCCAGGGTGACGATCGGGTGAGTTGGTGCTTGACGTAAGGCCTCGTCGATGGCCCCTTTCAGAACATCGGACTTGTAGCTGTCCGGCATTGCCGCCATCCCCTTTGCTCGAACCCGCGCGCGAAGCTCCTTCGCCGGGAGGATCGCCGCGATGTAATCGTCGAACCTGCCCCACACCATCAAGCGCTCAGCTTTGTCATCGAGCCAGAACTGCTTCCTGACACGCACCTCGGCCATCTCTTCCGGGATATCGAGCACCAAGACCTGTCCCCTCCGCCCAACCGCATATAGCGTAGCAGCATAGGGGCAATCCGTGAAATTCACGCCCTCGAGCGCATCAGGCCTTTGATCGGATCGGTATGTTTCCTTCAGGCCTCGATACAGACGCATTCAATTCCTCCATTAGGCTCAACGTGCGAGGCCGAGCAGGTGCAACAGGTGATCGCAGCTGCGCGATCCGGCGTTTTTCAGAAGCACCCTACACGATTCCGATCGGGATCGCGTTCGCTGTTTCGGTCAGCGGCATCACCTGCTTGCACAAGCATAGGACTCCCCCCTCGCCGACCTTCAACTTTAGCCGGGACAAAGCCGAAAAATGCCCGACCCATTCGCGTTTGGGACTGGCGGACTTCTTGACTTCGAGCGGATACAAAACCTGGTCCTGAACCAGCAGAAAGTCAATCTCCCGGTGATCCTTGTCCCGATAGTAGTAGAGCAGCGGTTTTTTGCCGCGGTGCCACCAGCTCTTGAGCAACTCGCACAGCGCGTAGGTTTCCAGGATCGCCCCCGACATCGCGCCCGCCGCCAGAGTTTCCGGCGAAGACCACTCGCTAAGATAGGCGCACAGGCCGGTGTCCAGGAAATACAGTTTCGGCGTTTTGACCAGCCGCTTGGTCAGGTTCGTGTGATAGGGGGAAACGAGAAAGATCTGAAAGCTCGCCTGGAGAATCGACAACCAGTTCTTCGCGGTGTTTACGGCAACGTCAGCGTCGCGGGCAAGTTCGGTCAGGTTGAGCATCTGCCCGGTCCGGGCCGCGCAGGCCCTCAGAAAACGCACAAAGGCCGCTTCGTTTCCCACCTGAGTAAGTTCCCGGACGTCCCGTTGAAGATAGGTCTGGAGGTACGAGCTATAAAATAGGTCCCGGTCCCTTACGGGACCCGCGATCAGGGAGGGAAAAGCGCCAAGCCAAATGTCGTTGTAGATGCTCTTGAGGCTGGAATTTACCGTGGAATGCGCCCTTTCCTTCAGGGAAGTCTGCGCCGGCAGGAATGGGCCGAGGTTCAGATCGAGCTTGTGCCGCTCGCGCCCCGAAAATCCCAGGAGGTTGAGAATGGCAACGCGGCCGGCGAGGGTTTCGGAGATCCCTTTCATCATGTGAAACTGCTGCGAGCCTGTCAGCCAGAATCTGCCAGGAATATTCTCCGAATCGACTGATATCTTAATGAGCGGCAAGAGTTGCGGGGCGTATTGGATCTCGTCGATCAGCACCGGCGGTTCGAAACGCTGGAGAAAGAGTGCCGGATCCTCCCGCGCCAGAGTCCGAATGGAAGGGTCATCAAGCGTAACATATCGCCGTCCCTTCTCACACATGTGCTGAAGCAAAGTGGTCTTGCCGACCTGCCGCGGTCCGGTTAAGAGCAGGACGGGAAATTGCTCCCCGGCATCGGCCCAGCATTCTTTCATTGTGCGCGAATAGTACATGGTAGTTCCTACCGTCAAATGTGCATCTTGATTGCATATTAGCCGATATCCAAGCAGATGTCAACTCGAGCGCCATTGCTCTCTGAAAATGTGAGTCTTGCGTAAATCCCAAGAGGTCTGAGCGACAGAAGGGATAGAGCTATTTAGCTAAATATTTGCATAATATAGAGTTGTGCATGCTTATATGATTGACAATGCATTGTCATCTCGTTAAGATGTCCGCATGAACGAAAGGAAAAATCAAATGAACGAGATGACGGTGGAACAGAAAGTCAGGGTGGCACGGAAGGCGATCAACAAGTTGATGGAGGCTGGGCCCGATGACATCGGCAACCTCGAGGTTGACGCCGATTTCATTCGGCAGTTCCGATCGGTACTGCGCACGTTGCATCTGTCCTTTCATGATTTCGCGGAGACGATGGACTCGATCATTCGGATCGAATTCGCCCATGACGCCTACTCGTCCGCTTTCGATCAGTTCCTTTTCTGCACGGCAGCCTGAGGGGCGCACTCCATGAAAGCCACTTACAAGATCCCGGAACAAAACCTGGAGGAACTTAGAGGCAGAATCGAGAAGCTGAACCGGCGATGTGCCCGAATCGGCGTACGTCTCATCACCGTGACGGTCACAGGCGAGGAGATGGTGGTCGAGAAAAAGTTCGTTCCGCGCGCTTTCACCGAAGACGAGATCCTTTGGGGTGGGGCAGGCGGATCGATGGTCGACAGCTTCCGCAAGGTTTTTGAGATCGAGGTCGAGGGTGAGACGCCGAAATACGAAGGCTGGGAATTCGTGGCTGCCATCCAGCACGAGGACGCGGGCAACATCCTGCGAGCGGTGCCGGGATTCGAGGGCGAGATCCCTCAGCAATACCGGACGGCGCAAAGGTGGTGCGACTACTGCCAGGTTGATCGGGGCTGGAAGGACACCTACCTGGCCCGCCACGAAGACGGGACATGTAAGCAGGTCGGCCGCAACTGCCTGAAGGACTTCATGGGCCATGCGAACCCGCACCAGCTTGCGGAATTCGCGGAGATCCTGATTGACCTCGGCGATCTGTGCACAAGCGCCGGCAACGATGACTGGATGGGAGGCGGGGAGCGGATTGCGCGGTCCTGGGCGATTGAAACGTGGGTGGCGGTCACGGTGGCCTACATTCGTACCGAAGGCTGGGTCAGCCGAAAGGAACAGGACAGCAAGATGCTACCCGCAACGGTCGGTCGCGTGTTCAATCACGTGAACCCGCGGTTCACAGGAAAGCGGGCGGAGGTAATCGATTCTGACTGCTCCGAAGCCAAGGCCGCAATCGAGTGGGCGCGCACACTGCCGGCCGACCTCAACAGCGACTACCTGTGGAACCTGCGGGTAGCCTGCTCCAGCGATTACGTCAGCGCCAGGTCGGCCGGGATTGTGTGCTCGCTGATTGCGAGCTATCGGCGGGCGATGGAGCGTGAGATTGAGCGCCGGAAGCGGTTTCAGAGCGATAAGGACAGCCAGTATTTTGGCGAGGTCAGCAAGCGGGCCGTTTATGAGCTAACCGTCACCTTCACCAAGGAAGTCGACAGCAACTACGGGTTGATGACGCTCGTGAAGTTCCGCGACCGGAACGGCAACGTAGCCACGTGGTTTGCTTCTGGCCGGCCGGATTGGTTTCAGATGGGGGAGACGCACAAGGTGAAGGCGACCGTGAAGAAGCACGAACTCTACCAGGGTGTCAAGCAAACGATGCTTACCCGGGTAGCCGAGGTCAAGCCGAAGCCAAGTCCAGTCATTCCTGAGTACACCGAGGTAATGGCGACCGAGGAGGCGATGGCTCTCGGGCTGTAACAATCAATCGCCCCGCTCAGGTCTCCGGGGGCGGTCAGGAGGTACGGCGATGAGATATAACGTTCACATTTTTGCGGTTGTCCGGGTGAAAGTGCCGGACGTTGAGGCCGGGTCACATCAGGACGCGATCAAAAAGGCAGTCGAGTGCACAAACCTGAATGACCTGTTCGATCTAGTGAGCCCCGTGCCCGGCGTCGAACATACCGAATACGGCGAGGAGATCTCGCACTACCTGGTAGACGAGGTCGACGACGAGGAGTACAGGCGCTCGACCTTCTACCATGACACCCGCCACCAGGAAGTGATCAGCAACGACAAATCAGACGGCGTCGAAGTCTATGAAGAAGAGCTGGTGCCGACCGCCCCGGACTCCGGGGCGGGGGTAGAGGAGAAAAGCGATGGCATGCAATGAGACAGGGATGCCAAGGCCACTGGGTGTTTACGAGCTCACAATCTCGCGGACCGTCAATATCATTCGCGAGCTGCACCCAGGCAAGGATATAGACCATTAAATGGAGGCCGATTTCCCATGATTACAGTCTACTGCGGTTATCAAAAGAAGGGCAGGCGGTTCAAGCTCACGTCCGACAAGGATTGCTTGCCGGCGGACATCAACTACTACAGTGAGCGCGCGCTGCCGGACATAGAAGCGGCTAGGGCATGCGTAGAAGCGCTTGAACGCGACGGTATCGCCGTATGCGCCGATTTTGGAGAGTGGTTCTACGAAACGGAGGCCTCCTGAAAATGGACAATGCGGATGTCCACTTGGAAACCAAACGGATCAACCTGGGGCAATGGGTGAAGGCGAACGTGATCCAGCGCCAGGAGTGGCTGCAAACCGGTGTTGAATTGGACGACACATCCAGGATGGTGTTGAACTGGGCGTATGCGTTTAAGGACGCCGGTGCTTACATCAGCGACGAGCAAACGCTCAAGGTATACGAATCAATTACGAGAGGGAGCAGGGCATGAAACTCAAACAGATCATAGAAATCGCGGATCAGGCATATAGCGACGACGGCACCGTTGAGCGCGCCTTCGTGGCGGAGACGGGTTCCATTGACGAGTTGCTGGTCGGCGACTCGTTGGCGGTCTTCATCGCCAGGGAAATCAAAGAAACCTACGACCCGGACGCTACCAGGGAGAAGCAGCTTGATGAGGCCTACCGGGTCATGTCGGTTGCCCACGAGCAACTTGAAAATGTTCTGAACGCGCTGGCCACTGCAAATACGAAGCGCTCATCCAAAGGCGCGGCGGTGCGGATTCCCAGGATGACCGACAAACGAGCCAACAAAGGAGGGATCGCGTGAGCGACGACATTTGGGAAGACGCTGAGGTAATTTCGGTCTACGATGACAGCCAGGCGATCGAAGACGGTTTGATCGTGGACATCTCGGAATTGGGCCTGGACTTCCGAGGCCGGCCGCTTAATCGCATGACCAGCGGTCTGTGGGACGATTTCCAGCCCTTCATCACCTTCGGGGGCTCCCTTCCGGGGATACAGGCTCCGACGCCGATGGAGGAGCTGAAAAAGATCATGCGTACGAAGCTCCGGCTTGCATCGTACGAGGGCGGCATTTGGAAACTCCCACCGGGATTGTGGCTGATCGAGAACGAAGTGCACGGGTGGACAGTGATGAAACCAGAGGAGTATTGACCATGAGAGAAACTGAGCAGAAGCACCGCCACTATCTGTCGGTTGACGAGACTGGCAGGTGGTTACTCATTATTTACGATAGCCTGCCAATGTGCGCACCGACCGCCGAAGGGAACGCCAGAGCGCTATGGATAAGGTTTCGCGAGAGCAACCGCCATCTGGAACTGCCGGAAGTTCCGCCCGTATGGGATGGCGCAATTGGCACTTTCAGATAAAAAAGCAATGCTGGAACCAGAGGAATACCAGGAGGGGTATGAAAAAGATCGAGGATCTGACGATTGAAGAACTTAGAGAGATTGTGAGTGCGGTGCAGGAGATCCTGTATCTGGACATCACCTATTCTGAGGAACCGGGCGAAGATGTCGAAGCCTGGAATCCGCACAAGGAATGGGAAATCGAGGCCCTGGAGGCCATCGCATTTCAACTGAGAGCCCATGGGCTCGAGCCGGAAGAAGAACCTGAGAGAGCAGAAAAAAACGACAGGGCCTGATTTCTTTTGCTTTATTAGATTGACAATGCATTGTCAGTCCTATAGAATTAGTTCATAAAATCAGGAGAAAAAGCCAATGAAAAACACCCAGGCGCAACAGATGACGGTAGATCAGAAGGTTCGGGCGGCCCGCAAGGCGATTGACAGACTGATGGTGGCCGAGGCCGACATGATCGACAGGATGGACTTCGAGGTGGCGGCATTTCTGACTGTCCGGCGCTTCCGGTCGGTTCTGCGGTCCTTGCACCTCAGCTTCAGGCAGTTCGCGGAAGCCATGGACGGCCTGATCCGCATTGAACTCAGCCGAGGAAAAGATTCGGTGGCACTGGACCAGTTCTATTTCTGCACGGCGGCCTAAAGCGGACCGGTTGGAGCGGCAGAAATCTACGGAGACTCACATGGCATACGACGCGAAAAAGGACATCACGATAGCGAGCAGGGTGGCGCTCAATGACGGCACGAACACCCTGATCGTGTGCATCCAGCGGTACAACGGCGGCGAGCCCAAGATCCAAATCTCACGGACGGTGAAACTCAACAACGGCGAGACCCAGTACGTGAAACAGGGCCGGTTGTCGTTCTCGGAGTGGGAAGCGGTGAACCAGGCGGTCGGCGAGCTGCGGGCCGAATTGAAAACAGCGAATTAGTGAGGGACGTGATGCCAAAGGGAATGTTGGTTTCAATCTTGAAAGACGCTGACGGCCATGACTGCACGAACCACGGCGTGACCTCGCAAGTCAAGCAGGCAGTCCTGGTCGGCGCCGGAATCCCGGAGCTGGCCGAGTCCGGACCGGGCTTCCCTGCCCTGTACGTGTATCCGTGGTGCGGACACTACAAGGCGGTGCCGGAAGAAGCCATCGGTTTCGAAGAAGTCAGGAACAGGCACGCGGTCAACGGGAAGATTCCCAGGTTCAAGCACTGGTGGATATTCGGCGGTAATTGGGTCTGGTCTTCGGACTCGCGATTTCCAGCTGTTGCACCGATCCCGGTTCATGACAGGAAGGAGGGCGAATGATTCGCGCAATTGACCCAGTCACTGAGGTTGAGGCCAAGGGCCGCAATGGATACTTCAAGGTGGCACGCGCCGTGACTTTTGCCACCGAGGACGGGAAGTACGCCGACATCTGCTTCTACTCTAAGAGACAGGGTGACGGTGCCCCCCTGATCATCAAAGGGGAGCCGGCAGCCCTTAAGGTCCTTCTCGGTTTGCTTTACAACAGCTTTTAGGGGGAAACAGCGATGGCCACGTCGGTTGCTTTGCAGCGTTATCAGGTTCATGGCAGATGGGTTCTTTGCCACCCCGAATGCATTGGCGGATTCCGCGAGGACCGGCGGGCCGGCCTGATCTACGGCCCATACATGCTCAACAATGGCAGGTTCGCGAAAGATGCAGAAGAGGCGTCATGGAAAGAGCAATTCTGCCCCTACTGCGGTCGGCGATAGGGAGGTCGACCAAAATGGACGCAAGAACAAAAAGGCAGATCAACCGGGAGTTATTCGACCTGACCCGCACGAATCCGACGCTGGGAACCGGCATCGGCCAGACGATCGAGATCATCCAGAAGCACCTGGGCGAGGACGTGGCGGATGTCGTAAGCGGGATCTACTGCGGCGAAATCGGCGAATCCCGCGAAATCTTCCCCGGGTATAACTCCGCGCTGGTTCTTCAGTGGGGCCACAGGCGGCTGGAAGTCGCCTACGTGAGTTAGGAGGTCCTGTGTTGGGCGCCCGCATCTGGATTCCGAGCACTCGACGAGGGAGCAATAGCACTCATCATCGAAGGGAGGTCCACAAGACAAACTGATTGATCGCAGTACTTCCCACCTACAATCCGCAGCAAACCACCGCAGAAAAACCCGCAGGCCTCGCGCCTGCGGTTCCCCTGTCGCGTCCAGCAGAGCGTGTGTCAACATAGTGCTCGAGCGGAATGGCCGGCCTCTCCTGCTGATGGCTTTCCCACCCGTCAGTGATGCCGTTTTCGTCCGCCTCTTTGCCTTTACGGCCAGCAGAGCCTCGTCCACTACGGCTCGCCGGAATTCGTCCGAAAGGCGCGAATGGTCGAGGTAGGACTCAAAGTTGTGGGTGCGTTCGACGGCGGGATTGACGAGACCGGAGCAATCGCGCCCGAGCGCTTTGAGGAATGCACTTGCATACCCGCTATCCTCGGAGCAAGCGCGCTGATAGCCAGGATCGAATGTTCGGTAGCGCCGATCGGGCCTGAAATCCGGCCCATCCCACAGCGGCATCATCCCGAACACGCGCGCCCGGATGCGCATCTTGCCTGTCGGCCGATCACGCTCGAGTAGATGCAATTTCTTGAGTCGGGTGAATACCCAGTGGGGGAGATCGATATCGACGCCGAACGGATTAAGAACTTTGCCTTCAAACTCGAAAGACAGAGCTTCGCCTATCAGCAGATGGTTGTTTTTGAAGCCAGCCCGCTCACGTCGACTTTAGCCGTGATCAAACACGGAAGAATCAAATTGGCCCGCGTGTATAAAATGGTGCGGGTTTTTATGCTCGAGGCACTCGTCCCAGCAACACAAACTCACCGTATGTGCTGGCTAATCGAATTGTCAAGGGAAAATTGTGGAAAGGAAATGATCAGCAGTTTACTTTTGATCGGATGTAGCATCCACTCATGCGCGCGAGCCTGCTTGCCTGCATCTACGCCATCTTGGTCATGCCCTCGCAATAGATCCTTCCCACAAGGGAGAGCTTTATGCTACCTTGCCCACTGACACCATGAAGCCTTGCAGTAGCTCATGCCGGAAGGAAACTCTGAGGAGAAAAACAATGCAGACCATGAACGCTCTCATATTCAGAGAGGTTGGCAAGCTCGAGCTTGATCGGATTCCGATTCCAAATGTGTCAAAGCCTGATGACGTTTTAATTAAGATCGCGGCCTGCGGCATCTGTGGTACTGATATCAAGATTCTTGAAGGCAGGCACAGTTATCATCAAAACATAGCGCTCGGGCACGAATTCAATGGCATCGTAGTTGATGTTGGCAACCAAGTTTCACACGTTAAGGTCGGCCACCGTGTCGCAATTGACAATAATCCCCGCTGTGGCTTCTGTTCGTTTTGCCGAATGGGGCTGAGCAGCCAGTGCACTGAAATCGGGAACAAGGCAATCGGAATCCATCGCAACGGCGGATACGCTGAGTACTGTCTCGTTCCAGAGAGCGTGTGCTATCCGCTGCCGGACGAGATCGACGATGTTCTTGGCACCCAGGTTGAGACCATGGCGACCGTGGTTAATGGAATGAATGCCATACTGATGATGCCTTATGATTACGTTCTAATTATTGGCTTTGGGCCAATTGGCTTTCTGTTTGCATCATTCGCCAGAAATATCGCCGCCAAGGTTGCGGTAACCGAAATTGACCGATTCCGCATCAGTATCGCCAAGGAACTTGGGTTCACTGTATGGAATCCACGCCAAGAAAACATAATGACAAGGATTGCCGAGTTCACCTATGGGCGTAAGGCTGATATAGTAGTAGAAGCCACGGGGATTGAGCTAAAGACGGCGCTTGAGTGCGTTGCTCCGGGTGGCAGGGTGATACCATTCGGAATGGATTCGGGCGTGCAAATGACCTTGACGCCCAACGATATCACTCGCTATTCCACCAAGATTCTGGGGATGTACATAGGTCAGAACACAATGTTGCCCGCGATTCGTATACTTCGTGAAGGCCGAATCAACACGAAACCGTTTTTCACAAAAATCATTCCACTCGAAGACGGAGTCAGCGCGTTCGCTGAATTGGGCCTTGATCTCAATACCCTGACCCATCACCCCAAGCGAGCAATGAAGATCGTCTTGAAGCCGTGAAGCAGAAATTAATGTGAGGCACTTTCTGAGATATGGCGACATTAGACCGTTATGCGTTATGCAACGAGAATCTTATTCTCGTCAGTAGCCAGGAGACGAAAGCTAGGAGCCAAAATCTCAATAATAGCCGGTGTTCGCTAGTGCTGTGCCGATCCCTTTTGGCTTTGCTTCTGGCTTCCATATCCCGCCGCTTTTTAGTTAGAGGCGGCAGAGGAACCTTCGCTGAAAGGTTCGAAATCAGCGAGGCTCCTCCAGCCATTTTGGTGATCCGGTCGCCGTTCGGTTGGTCGCCATTCAATCTGACCCACTGCTATTCGGTTTGTAGTTGGACAAATTAAACTGTTTTTCTAATTCGTTCTTTGGTTATTCATAGAGCATTTGTGTGGGTAGTTGATAGATAGGAAGTTTCTCTTCGGCGCTCGCGAGAAGTGACCCACATCTGCTCGTGAAAAGAGATTCATCTGTTTGATGATAGGAAGACTTGGCTCGCGCCAAGAGAGGTTGGTAAGCCTTTCTTACGGCATGCCTTCGGCGTGGATGATGTTGAATCGCGCCCTCAGAACGGCCCTTTGTCTCACACCGCCCCTGGGTCACTTTTCGTGAGCATGAGTGGGTCATTATTAGAGAGCGCCGAGGGTTTCTCGCAAACGCTGGCGCTTCGAATCTGCACGGCAACTGTTTGTTGCCAGCACAGCCTAGGTAATCAGTTTCATAAATACGCTAACGTATTCCTGGGGATTAGGTTCTTGGAAAACCTGCTAGAGTTTCCAGTATTCTCGATCACGCAGGCTTTTTGGCGGGAGGAACTCAATCCTGAATCGCGTAGATTTACGCCGGAACCATGCGGCGACGTCTGACGGCACCCCCCTCAGCACTGCTTGTCGAACCTGTCGCGATAGATTGTTCAATTCACGCAGCCTCGATCTCGGGTCCCATCGTAGCTCGATAGACAGTGAGATCCCTTCCTGATTGGGTATCTGACGCATCTCAAACCGTGGTGGCTCGATGAAGGTCGAGTCACTTAGCAGTGTGAGGCAGCAATCTGCCCTATTGATTTCTGGAATACCCTCAATCGCGTTTGCGACCTCCGCTTCCCCTAGCAATGGGCCTGATTGGCAGGATGCAACCGCATGTTGTAGCCGACCACGGAATCGGTAGGCTCGATTTCCTTGAGGACATTCGGTCCGAAATGTCTCCACCAAGTCAGCAGTACGGTATCGCAACAAGACAAAGCGCTGGCAGAAGGGAAACAGGGGGGTGAGAATTAATTCCCCCGACCCCTCGTCGATCCGTTTGCCAGTCTGGAGGTCAAGAACCTCCTCTACTAGGAAAGGATCGAAGTGATAAGCGTTGCAGTCGTGGCAATATCGGGCTCCGCCGAATACTTCTGCAAGGGAATAGTTGTCATGGACCGGAATTCCCAATAGCGCCTCCATATTTCGCCGGCTATGCAATGGAACCGGAGCGCCAAAGCAAACTATAGACTTGAGTTGGCCGGGAGGTAGTTGGATATTTTCTTCATCTAAGAAGTGGCACAAATAGTAAAGACTGTGGAAGGAGCCCTGTATTGAGCTAATTCGACTTTCAAATCTAGCGATGTTAAAGCTCTGCTGTAAGAGCCACGCAGCGCGAACTTGACCCGCATTATTGGCAAGATCAACAATGAAAGAGTATCCGAAAGCAGGTGCGCGAAGCACACTTCCGTGATCGAGAAATCCTTCTGCCAGTCCGAGCGGCGCTAACAAATTCGTGCACTTTGGGAACAAAGGCCCTTGAATGCATGTGAAGAAGTTCTGGATGTATTGCTGTTCTTCCAGAGAACGTTCGATCAACAACGGAGGTTGATGAGTGGATCCACTTGTAAAGGTTACAAAACCAAAAGTGGTAATCCGTGCGATCAACTCGCGGTTGTGCCGAAAAGCCTCCAGGCGGCTGATGGGCGGTAACTCAATGAGGTTTTCGTAATTCCAACGGTCCTTGCGTTTCGGAACACTCGCCCCATAATAATCCGTATGATCACGTGCCATACGAATGGTCAGATCGAGCAAGCGGTCCTGCAGTAATCTGCGGCCTATGGCGTGGCGGGCAGGATTAGCGAGTAGATGCGAATACAGAGGGGCAAGAAGTTGCGACCTGGGATGATGCGGTGCAAGACGCTCCGGCAGATTCCTCACCCATCGCTCGAAAACTCGTGAACGTACCCCAACACTCCGCTTGCAGTCTTTACTCACGGTCATTCACGCATGTCACGGAAATCAAATCTCTTGTTCGATCAAAGCAGTCGACAAAATGAAATCACCAAACCTCTACATCCGCCTGTGTAGGCCAATTCCTACCGAGACCCACCGTTCGAGAGCCTTACTTTGGGCGTTCAAGATCGTTTGGATGCTCTGCCGAGAGCCGCAGCAATCTCTTTCATTCCAGAGGGCGTCCCAGCTAATGCGTTTGCCAGCATCGTTGGTTCGGCCGCCGCGATCTCTGCAGCACCTATTGGTTCGGAGGCGAGCGCGTCCGCGATCATTATTGGCTGAGCAGCGACAATCTCAGCGGACGCGATAGGTTCTGCCGCTAAGGCGCGGCCGATATCCAACGAGCGCCTGGTCACGAAGGCTTCCAATTGGCCGGGGTTTTGGTCAAAAAACTCCATTACGTCTTGTAATTTCATGTTTTTTCGCTCCACTCATTTGATTGAGTTAGCCTCTGCTAACAGACAGAATCCTGGGAATCAAAAATAATCTTCTAGCCGATTTAAATGCAAGGTTGCGCTTGCCAAACAAACGTTGAAATGCTGCACAATCAATAGATTACGGTCTACAGTGGAGAACAGGCGGCCAAACCGCCTGCGCGGGTTCCGGCTCTTGGATTGGTGTCCTGCTCGATAGTTGGCGCTCCGCAATTTGGCCGACCGTCCGGAGGTTTCCCGCGAAGGACAAATCGGCCCCACAAGGGCCAGAGCAATCGGAGTAATCCCGTAACACCATGATCGGCAATGATTTAAAACGCTGCATTCAAAACAGAAAAGAACTCAAATATTGAACCTAATGCTACAGCTTTGAAAGATATTACAACAGCTGCTCCGTAGCTTCCACCTGATTTGCTGCGTATGCGGCGGAATACCAAACCAGTCACGACCGGCCCTCGCTGTTCTGAAAGGCTGTCGTCTTAAAAACGGCGAGTTCGTCCTATCGGCAGACATGAAGACGAGCATTAAGGCATGTTGCCGCACGCACGCGTTGCTTCCTCCTCGGCCAGATTCTACACCAAGATCGAACAGGAGTACCAACGCTGAGGAGCCTATGCATATCCGGCGGCTCTCGCCGTTCACCGGGCGAAGTTGATTGGCCGCGGCGAGAGGAATAGCGGAATTGCGGCGTTTGATCGGCTGATCAACGACAATTATTTCCTTTGGGGGAGAAAAAAATAGTTGTCTTCAGACAATCGGCGGGGGTCGACCAGGTGTGTCGCGCCAATTGCCCTACAACGAAGCTCGGCGCGTCTACTGGATCAGTTCTGCACATCTAGCGCCGGAGTGTATTCCGAGGCTCAGCACCAAACATGCGCGGCTGGTACCCGCTCATGGACCGGTGCATTCGAGTTGGCTGAATCAAGGCGAGATTTACTTCTCCTTCATTCAAAGGAAGGCGCTCACACCAAACGACTTCGCCCCCTCTACACGCCCTGCACAGGAGGCTCATGGGCTCCCACGGGCGCACCATGAACGAATCGCGAAGGCCCTTCGAGTGGAAGTTCACGCGATCTGACCTTGACGCACTGGTCAAGCGGATGAAGCTCGCTGCATAACAGCAGAAATACGTTAGCGTATTTATGAAACGGCGTAAAAGGATGGACTACTCTTGGCGAGGCTTTTCAACCACTGTCACGTCACTGCCATGTTCGGAAGCAATCGAAACGTTCGATTTCCGCGTCATGGGGAAACGCTTTGTGGTCTTTGGATAACCATTAACACCATAGTAAACATGCTTATTGCGAGTCGTCCCTTTTTTTGCCATTTTGTTCCTCTTTCTGAGCACCGCTTCAAGAATTCGCTTACTGATTCATACTTAACTAGTAATGTATTTTGGATCAGGTTGTCAATTGTAACTTGTCGTTGCACCAACTGGCAGCGAGTGCGATCACACAAATGCACACCAGCGGCAGAAGGATTGCAGACTGGGCTGCAGGTGAAAAGGATGGGTTTTTCGCCGATTTGACAGGCAAGGTTGCGCTTGCCAGACAAACGTAAAAATGCCGCACAATCAATAGCTTACGGTCTACAGTGGAAAGCAGGCAGCCAAAAACGCCTGCGCGGGTTCCGGCTCTTGGATTGGTGTCCTGCTCGATAGTTGGCGCTCCGCAATTTGGTCGACCGTCCGGAAGTTTCCCGCGAAGGACAAATCGGCCCCACAAGGGCCAGATCAATCGGAGCAATCCCGTAACACCATAATCGGCAATAACTTAAAACGCTGCGTTCAAAACGGTGAAGAACTCAAAAGGCTCCTCTGTGGAATCTACGGGTTTCGCGGACGCTGAAGCCAGCGTAAGTAGCTGAAGGAGAATACATTAGCATGCTCCAGGAGTGCAAATTACCCGAGGTTTAGATAATTGCCAGCGCTTTTCTGCATAAATGACGATGGATATTGGCTCGCAACATCATCTCGTCTTTTTCTTACCCACAGATTTCGCTGAAGACCCTTTTTTTCAAACACGTCTGAAATCGGATCGTCGTTTCCCCGCGGTTCCGCCTCATCTCGTAGGTCTATCCTGTTTTCCTTTTTTGGTGACGGCGAGTTGCCCATTCTGTTAATCTACTGTCCAACTTGACATTAGGACCCACTAAAATGGAACAAGGAATATCGATGAAAAATCCACTGGCCATTAACGGCGGTAAGGCACTCCGCCATGCTGCATGGCCGCGCTGGCCTAGGAAAAATCCAAGCACTGACACTCTCCTCAATGAAGTTTTTGAGAACGGTCGCTGGACAAACAGTGGGCCGTGGGCCGGTGCACCACTCCTTGAGAGACGATTTGCAGATGCTTTCGCGAAGTATTGTGGCACCGGTTTCTGTGTGCCGACCGACCATGGATCCAGCGCTCTTGTAGTCGCCCTGGAAGCACTCGACGTTGGTTTTGGTGACGAAGTTATTGTGCCCGCCATTACATGGGTAGCCAACGCTACTACGGTCGCGAACATTAATGCAGTGCCCGTTATCGTAGATGTTGATCCAGACTCCTTGTGCCTCGCCCCGGATGCTACGCGGCAAGCTATCACTGAGCGGACACGTGCGATTGTACCAGTCCATCTTTATTGCGGCGTTGCTAACCTCGATGATCTTGCTGCGATTTCGCGGGATTCTGGTGTCCCCCTGATTGAGGATTGCGCTCACGTTCATGGTGCGGCGTGGCGAGGGCGGCCTGTAGGCAGTTACGGCATTGCTGGCACCTTCAGTATGCAGCAGAGCAAGGTTCTGACTTGTGGTGAAGGAGGCGCTGTAGTAACTTCCAATCCCATGCTGGCACGCCGCATGGAGCAGTTGCGTGCTGACGCTAGAGTCTATACCGGAAAAAAATTGACACTCCATGATATGGAACTCGTCCAGGTTGACGAGATTCAGGGTACGAATTATTGCCTCTCAGAATTTCACGCCGCAATCCTACTCGCTCAGCTCGAAAGGCTTGAGGAAGATCATGAAAGAAGAGCTCGGAACGCTTCCCATCTCGACTCACTGCTAGCCGGAATGAAGGGCGTAGCTCCGCTCCGCTGCCTCGAGGGCGTTACTCGTCGGGTTTTCTACTGCTATGTCATGAGGTGCAAGTCCGAGTATTTTGCCGGGCATTCAGTCGAAGCGATCTGCCGAGCACTTTCAGCCGAACTTGGCATTCCGTTTTTCCCAACCTATACGCCTTTAACACGAGTTCCGTCATACAAACCTGAATCCAAGCGCCGTTTTCATATTTCCAAGGATCATCTTCAGGCACTTACCACGCCTCGCTTCAAGACACCCAATGCGGAATATATCCATCGCGAGTGCATCTGCTTCCCACACTGGGCGCTTCTTAGTAATGAGAAGGATATGGAAGACATTGCAATGGCGATCGAGAAGGTGCAACGCCAGGCAGCAAGCATCCCATCGGAGGCGTAGTGCTTACAGCCGGCCAACATTTACCACCGAGTTGGAGGACCAGAGTGCCTTCTGTTCCCTCTTGGTCAGTGCAGAATCGCCTCAGGCATGAGGGTCCGATTGCCACGGACCAAATTAGATCGTTTCGCAGATTCGCCCAAGAATGCCGCCTCGCGGGCGCGCATGTACTTGAGATCGGCGGCGTCATGCCTTCGGACGTTGTTAGCGCTGAGGGCGTGAGCAAATGGACGTCTATCGATCCCCTAGCGAACTCAGCATGGACGACAAACAAGCACCAGATGATCCCGGAAGATATCACTCATACCTCTTTGGAAGACTCTTGTGCCGATCTGGTCTTCTCCTGCAATGCGTTGCAGCACATTTCCCCGTTGTCCTCGACAATGGTCGCAATCCGAAGGCTATTGGCGCCCAACGGCATCGCTTGGCTTCATTTCGGGCCTATATGGTCGGGGCCGGACGGACATCACCTGGACATCACATACAATGGTCGGCACCTAACGTTCTTTGAGCACAGTTTATTGCCCCACTGGTCGCAACTTCTACTCTCATCAGAGGAATTGAGGACCATGCTTGGGAGTTGTCTTGAAGCAGACCTCGCAAGTGTGATCGTAGATTACGTGTTCAATCATCCGTCGCTCAACCGGTGCTTCTTCGAAGACTACCTGGATGCCGCCAACGCCAGCGGTCTTTCCTTGATGCATTTGGAGACCTCCCAGGAGCTGGATTACGCATACTCGCTTCCCGATTATGTGGGTTTGAATGATTTTCAGGCTAGCACCATGAGACGCTTCCGAGAATTATACGGATGCCACAATCCGTTCGTCCGAGAAGTGCTGATGGTTCTTATTCGATTGGAATAGAGGATGCTTGTTCTCCGACTAACACCATACTTCTACTTCCGCCAGCCGGAGGATGGGTATTGGGACCTGCGTTATGAGCCGATGGGTGGGATGCAAGTCCAAATCACTCAACACACGGAAGCTGTGGCGGCTTTGGGAGTGGAGCAGATTATTCTCACCATCGGCAACCAGGATACCCCGCGGCACCTAGACTACTTGCCGGGCACACAAATCGTTAGTGTCCGGTTACCTCAGCCTACACTTCGCTCCAAATCCAAGGGCATGGCTGGGCTTTTGGGCAATTGGGCGCTGGGCTCGCTCGTTTGGTCGTTGTCGAATCGCATCCGGGGCGCAAATAAAAAGATAGATGTTATCCACTGTCACTGCAGTGAGCTCGCATGGACTTTTCTAGCCGCCCCAGCCGTCGCTACAGTGATCGGAGCTCCGCTTGTCCTGACCGTACACTGCAGTGCGATATTCACTTCGCACCCTAGTACACTACTGGAGGCGATCGGGCACCCTGCTGCACGTTTTGCGGAACGTCGCGCCGTAAGCAAAGCGGATCGTGTTCTTGTCCTGACTGAGCGTATGGCCGATCTTTACCTGAGACATCATGTCGTCCCTCAACAGCGCCTAGCCGTCGTCCCTGATTGCGTGGACAATGAGCGGTTCGATGGGCGGCGCTCCCAAGATACAGCTAATTTCTGGTGCCGATACCAGATACCCAATCACCGGCGCTTGGTCGCCTTCATAGGGCGGATAGCACCGGAAAAGGGGTGGGAGGTGCTGGCTCGGGCGGCTGCGATCATGTCGATAGACAATGTACATTTCCTTATTTGTGGTGACGGCCATCAACGACCAGAATTCGAACGTCTTATTGACTCCCTTGGACTAAGAGAACGGTTCACATTCACAGGATTCATTCGACATGAGGAGGTGCCGGCGGTGATGGCACGCGCGGACGTCATTGCGATGCCATCACTGCATGAAGAACTAGGCGGTACACTTCTCGAGGCGCTGGCCGCCGGTGTGCCGATCGTAGCTTCGGCGGTAGGAGGAATACCGTCTGTTGTTAAGAAGGTACGCCATGGTCTCCTGGTCCCTGCCGGTGATTCTCGCGCCCTGGCGAATGCACTCAGCGAGGTGCTTCAGGGTCGTTCTATGTGTCGGGACGATCGCGCTGGCCAGGTCCCAGAAGAATTTACACTCCGTGCGGTAGGGCAAGCCCTAGTCCAACATTACAAAGCAGTTTCCCGAAAATCAGTGTCAGGCGAAACGTGAGCGCTCAACTGAATGAACTCTTGGCCGTCGAGATCGAGACCGATAGTGCATGCAACCGGCGATGCTCCTACTGTCCAAGATCTCGCTTCCAACGGCCACATCACCGGCTTGAATCTGATCTCGTCTGCAGTCTCTTCGAGCAACTTGCCCATCTGGGATTTGCAGGCCGACTATCATTTCATTTCTATAATGAGCCACTGCTCGACTCAAGGTTGCCGACCTTCGTTTCTGTGGCTCACAGTACTCTACCCGACGCTCGTATTGTCATCTACACGAACGGGGACCTGCTCGACCGGAGCAGGGTTGTCGATCTGGTTTCTCGCGGATGCACCCTTTTTGTTGTTACGGCCCAGGAGGATCATCAACACGACCGCCGATGGCTGGACAATCTGGCTGGTCTTGATGCCGGCCATTGGCAACGTATTCGATATCAAGATCACACGAACCCTGACATCATCTATACAAATAGGGGAGGCCTTGTACCGCAAGGGGCAGCGACAGCCACCCCGCTTCGAGCAATTTGTCTTGCACCGAGTTTTATGATGGTCATTGCTTCCTCCGGGAAAGTGGTGCTTTGCTACGAAGACTACCTGGAGACCACGGTCATGGGCGACGTTCGCCGGGAAACCCTTGCCGCAATCTGGCATGCCAAAAAGTTTGCGCGCCATCGCCAGGCGCTTATCGCCGGTGACCGTACTCTGACCCGAATCTGCCGGCGATGTAATAACACGGAGTTAATGAATGTCGAAGGAGTCTATTAGCCACTCTGGTGCGCGTTTCGAGAAATCATCTCATGAATCTTGGGATGGCATGCGGTGACACACGCGGTCAATGCCTACGATGCATCCGAATTATGGCGTGCCGTGCCATACACCGAGCGCCTCTTTTTGGGAATGACCCTATGGTGTCCTGCCGAGTGCCGACATTGCGCGACAGGTTCCACTCCCCACTCCAACCTTTGGATGTCTCTCGAAATGGCCAAGAAGATTGCATGTAGAGGCCGCGCTCGTGGTTTCGTTCGCCTGGTGCTCAGCGGGGGTGAGGTGTTGGGGCGCTTCGATGAGATCATCAGTTTGACTTCTGCTACCGCTGGGATTGGTTACAAGGTCTGGATAGAAACGAACGCTTTCTGGGCGTCGTCTCCAGAAGTGGCAATGCGATGCGCGCGGGCACTGCATGAGGCCGGGATAGAACAACTCGTGATAAGCACCGATGTATACCACCTCGCGTTCATACCTTTCGAGCGCGTGGCCTTTGCCATCGCGGCATGTGAAGCCCAAGGCATCGCGTATCACGTCGACGTCAGCCACTCCGACGAAATTAATACCGATCTGCGTCTCTTGGAGGCGGTGCGACAAAATGGTGTCGAGCCCGGCTACTGGGACCTCCAACCTATGGGTCGTGGGGCTCAGTTGCCGGCCAGAGCGTTCTGCCAATACGACCGCTCGACCATGCCTGAGTGCGATGGACTCTGCCTGGCGTTCGACCCGACGGGCCGGGCTTCCTGTTGCTGCAACTTTAACCAGCATTCAAATCGTTCGCCTCTCTCCTTGGGTACCCTTCATGACCGCGATTTCGACGATATCGTCTCGGATTTTCTAGGCAGCCCTTATCTCCGCTTGATCGCGTCAGGTGGTTTACGAAATGCACCTGTTACAGACCCCTCGAGAGTGGCTGGTGTATGCGAAGTGTGTCTGGGGGTGTTCAACCTGCGGACGTTCGCATCATGGGTCGAGGGAGCGGTAACTCCGAATCTCACCCCATAATAAGCCGCCAACGAGGTGCGCTCCTTGACACTACAGATCGAGAGCCTTCACGATTCCAAGGTCCTCACTCCTGTGCAAAGATCCCGAATACTGTCGCGACTCCAGCGAGGCGAGTTCAAACCGCCTTGGGCAGAGAAGAGAGCATTGAGGTTCAAGGTATGGTGCTGGAGAAGCACGCTAACCGCTTCTTCAGCGTCCAACACGACCAGGAGCGGACGGTATTAATTCACTTCAGGCAGACTTCGCCGGAACCGCGTGCGGTACTGGTGGGCGTGTCGTACGACGGTCGAACTGTTTTCTCATTAATTGAAAAAAGACTGAGTACTCATTCTTGCATTTGACTATGAAGCTTTTGGCTTGGCGGCTTGCAGCGTGTTCCTGGGATGTGAGCTAAAGTCCATCCGCCAAGTTGGAATACTATTGAGCCGCAATCAATTGAGCGAAGTCAGGTCATGACTATGTATGAACTCACCTCAAGACTTAGCCAGCATCCGGTTCTCTGCCTGTCTCCACATACTGATGACCTCGCGTACTCGATGGGAGGTCTCATCGCGGCTATGCACGCAAAAACGAGTCTCTCCTCGGTGAATGTGTTCTGCACAAGCATCTGGGCGCCCAACATCGAAGCCAAGGGGCCTGAGACCATATCCTCAATTCGCAGGGAGGAGGACTTGATTTTTTGTGGAAAGTACCGTATCACAGCTGCGTATTGGGAAACTCCGGACAGTGGTTGCCGCGGGTACGACAAGGTTACGGAGCTTTCTACAGCACCGGAGCTCGATCCAGTCTGGCCTGACGTGGCTCACAGAATCGCGGGTCTTTTGCGGACTTCTATGTACCACATCATTTTTGCGCCGCTGGCTCTTGGAGGTCACGTCGACCACCAGATCGTTCGGGATGCAATTCTTCGGAGCCGCCTTCGCAGGCAATTGACGGTCTTTTACGAGGACGTGCCCTACTGCTCTCGATTGAACCTCATGCAGATCGAACGAATTGTCAGCACATATGTTCCGTCGGCAATTCCCGTGAGGATTGCAATCGACATCGATCAGAAACTTGAGGACATGAGGCTGTATTTTTCGCAAACACGGCAAGAAGACCTCGATGCGGCTTGTATACATGCCCAGAGGCGAGGCAGCCCGAACGGCTTTAGCGAGCAGTTCTGGATCCTTGAGGATTCTGCAGCCTGACATCGAAGAGCCGATTGGGTGTCTTCCAAACGGAAAGGGGTAACTGCCAAAGCCTGAAGTAATCCCAGGCTTGGATAATTTCTGGGAATGTCACTGTCAACACGCCGTTTGCTCCAAGCCTGACACGATGATCAGGAATGAGGCGGAGGTGTTCGCGCGATGCACGACATCGTCCTATGCAGGCCGCGGAGGAGTCAAACTGGAAAAGACTCTTGCCATTTTCCAACTTGACGTTATGTGGAGAGTTGTCTCGATGCAGATGCGCCCACAGGTAGATTCACCTATTGTTTTTTAATTAGGGGCTCGGCAGGTTTTTGATCTCGATGGTTTTTCCCAATATAACTAGCACTAGCTGGAATGTATGGGGAGAAGCACTGTGATCCCAAAGTGCGGGATTCTAGATCGGTCGCGTGGCTGCCTTCTTCAGCGCGTAATCACTGCACTCACAGCCATTGTCTTGCGGCTCGACCCCGCCACTAATCGTCGACCCCAGCTTGTCCATTGAGGTGGGTGGCCTTCGAAGACGGAACACGACGCAATCTCGATGCCCAATTGCTTTAGCTGCGGCGCGACCCGTTGCTTCATAGTTTGCTCATTAGTGGCGGGTAGCGACAGCCGGGTCATGTACTCCTCATCCTGGAAGACGCTGTTGTTGAACAAGATCGTCAGCGTGGCTCCTCTCTTGCCAAGACGCGCGATCTCACGGACAAGGCTTACGTGCGGGACTACAAGAGCGGCCAGGAGCGATCCCCACGGATAGTTCACCGTAATGTGGTCAGCAACACCTTCCAGCTCTGCAGGCAGGTTCTCAATCGGCGCTTCGAGGAAAAAGGCGTTTGGGAGGCCTCCGCGCGAAGGCTTGCGCGCCACTTTGGCAGAGATTTCCCGCATCTGCGCACGGACAGGGTCGATACCAATGCAGAATGTGTCTGGGTGAGCCGCTGCGTATCGGTAAACAAAGCGACCATCTCCCGTCCCGACATCAATGAGAGTCAGAGCGAACCGGCTGCGCTTTTGGGCTAGATCCTCGCCACTGACGTCCAGGACCTTCCGGCCGACAATCACTCTCATAGACAACCTCGCATTCCAAACGCTTTCTTCGTCGAATCGTATTACGTGAATCGGAGAGCCGATTGATGTTGAGAGACGCAAAAGGACGAGACACGCCCCCCGCTAGCCGCCTGTGCGCAAGAATGTGCGCAAATGTTCGCAAAGGTAATCTGTTTCCTCTGGCGTACCTGAGGATACGCGTAACCACGTCCCTGTACTTTGGTGATCGAATCGTGCGACTCGGATACCCCTCTCACAGAGGGCTTCTATCAACTGTTCCGTTCTCTGCCCAGCTCGAAAAAAAACAAAGTTCGTCTGGGACGGCGTCAGTGTGACGTCGTGGCCCTCAAGAGTCAGTTGTAGCTTCTCCCTGAATTGCGATGCTAGCAGAACCGTTCGGGCACGATGCTGGTCGTCATCTAAAGCGGCTGCCGCCGCAAGACATACAAGTGACCCGGGCTGACCAAGCTTCCATGGAATCACGCGTTCAAGCAGGGCCGGAATCGCGATCGCGTAGCCCAGCCGCAGACCTGCAAGGCCGTAGACCTTCGAGAGGGTCCGGATGACCACTAAGTTCTCATGACGCGCAGCCATGCGGATGGAGGAACGCGAGTCAGCCGCGGCAAACTCAATATAGGCCTCGTCGAGGACAATTATGACCTCTTTGGGAATAGAGGCCAGCCACTCGTTAATTCTCTCCAATCCGATGAACCTGCCCGTTGGATTGTTCGGATTTGTGAGAAAGATCGCCCGAGTTTCGGGAGAAACTGCCCGCGCAAGCGCCCACAGATCAACCCCAAGGTCCGGGCACATCGGTGTACGCACAGCCCGGCATCCGAGGCGGGTTCGATGGGCCATCAGCAGAACGATTCTCGAGGCTTCCCCATAGCTCAATTCCGGCTCGAGAATGGAACCGCCCTCGGCCAGGACTGCTTGGCAGACCAACCCAAGCAGGTGGTCAGCTCCGTCTCCCAAACACACTGAGACACGGTCTCCATGCGGGCTCACCAACCGCTGTTGTAGTTTTTCCTGCAAAGCCCGCATCTCGCCGCAGTCATATCGGTGAACACTGTCAGCGAATCGTCGTAGGACAGATACCGCAAATCCCGAGGGGCCCAGAGGATTTTCGTTTTGGTCCATTCGGATCGGTCGGCTAACCATCCCTACCCACCCCCAGCGCATAGAGACGTAAGAACCGGCGACGATCTGCCTCGAACACGGACTTCTCAGGGAATCCTTCCATCGTCCGCCATGCTGCCAGCCATCTGGCCTGTTGTGGCACAGGGACATCTCGGAGCGAACAGAAGCGGGTTTCCAGGCGCAAAATGACTCCGCTGATTCGCTGGAGAGCTTCAGTCACAACCGCCGGCATAAGGGCATAGCTCGGCGTCTGGTTGTCACCTGCGAAGAGCACCAGCCCACTAACGATGGCTTCCTCGTAGAACGCCTTCTCGAGTGCTTGGTCGCCAATCACGAATTGAAAAAGGTTGCCGACGCCTTTGATCTCGATCGGCAGGCGGCTAGCTTTGAGCCGCTCGCTTATGCCCGCGAGGAATGTGTCCCCATGTTTGCGAATCTGGGCCTGAACCTCCAGACGCTTGATCTTATCCAAGGTGGCCTTTGCTGCGACGAACGGGAGTCGTTCGATAAAGCCAGTGTTCACAAGGTCGCGAGCATATTTGAGCAAGGGCTTCGGAGCGGCAACGCATGCCAGAAGGTGCCCGTTTGCAAGGCACTTGCCAAACGTGCAAAGGTCTGCGCGCTGCCCGACCGTAACCAAGGACGACCCTGCTCCGTAACGGTATCCCTGCTTCACCTCGTCGGCTAAAGTGTGTATTCCTGCCTTGCGACAGATCGCGAAAAACTCGTCGTACCACGCCTTATCGAGGTAGAGGTAGTCCGGAGAGAACACGACACCTGCGATCTCTCCATTATGGCGGGCGATTAAGGTGTGGAGGTAGTCGAGACAGAAGAAGAAATCGACAGTTCCGTGAACATTTGGGACTAAAATATCTGGTCCTGCGCCCCAAAAAGGATCCCATCCATGATAGCCTGCACTCAAGATCACCTTCCTGCCAGTGATTCGGGCTAGCATCGCGGCACCTGCCCGCACAGCAGCTGTTCCGGATGAGAAGAACACCACACCGAAATCACTGGCCAAGTCGCGAGTAATCTGCTCCGCAACTTCGGCATGCAACTCTGAAGGTCCGGCCAAGACATCGGACTCACCTTGAAGGCACTCCACGAGACAGCCGTTCACGTCCGGATCGTTGTGGCCGAGAAGAACCGAACCCAAGCCGTTGCTGAAATCGATGTATGTTCGCCCATCAACATCCTTTAGATACGCACCCGAGGCCTTGCAGAAAATAATGGGCGCCTCCCCGCCGGGTATCAGAGGCGATTCAAGTCCGAATGCGACCGTGTTCAGCAGGCGGCTTCCGATTCTCCTCGACTCAGTATAACAATGCACTCGACCCCCTAACGCTCCACCGGAAGGATGTGTGTAGGAATTCGGATGATGCTTCCCGATATATGGCGCCCGGCCTCAGAGCAAAGATACACGATCGTGCGGGCTACCTCGTGGGAATTCAGGGCGGCGCCTCTGGTAAACATGTCGCCTCTGTCTGCTTCCGCTAGACGAAGCGCCTCTTTAAAGGTCAGGCCTGTAACATAGCCAGGCTCCAACACGTTGACGCTGATTCCAGCCGTGTACTCAGCGCATCCGAGAGCAACGGCCAGCCAGGTGCGAGCTGCACGGCCGAGACAGTAATCAAGCGCCATATCTGTTAAATTGTCCATTTGCATCGCATGCAGCAATCCAAGAATCACGACTCTTCCGCTACCTTGCGCACGCATGGACGGCAGGCCGTAGTGCAACGGAAGAAACACGCCGTCGATCTCCGCTTCTAGGACGCATCGCCACTCTTCAGGCGGGATCGTCGTCAGATCGCGCGCCCTCCAGTTGGCGCCAGCGTTCAGGATGAGGTAATCGATACGCGAAAATGTTTCGAGCGTGGCGTCCACTATCCTTCGCACATCGTCAGCCCGACGAGTGTCACCAGGAACGACTATCGCGTGCCCGCCCAGGTCCTGGATCGCGTCCACTATCTGCC
>JBEKYG010000004.1:0-30484 GCA_049511215.1 Acidobacteriota bacterium
CGTCGTTGAAGTCGGCGACGTCGATCACACCTTTGAGGTCGTTGGCCTCGGCGAGCTTCGAGATGATCTTGTTGATCTTTTCGCCGATTTCCTTGTCGCCCTTGAGCGCGACCATGTCGGCGAAGCTGCCGCCCTTGGTCACGTCCAGCAGGTAGCCCTTCTGGCTGTCCGCCTTGTCGGAAACGTACTTCATAAACAGCAGGACGAGGACATAGTCCTTGTACTGCGACGCGTCCATCCCCCCGCGCAGCTCGTCGCAGCTTTTCCAGAGGGAGCTGTAGAGTTCGGATTTCTTAATGGGCATGCGTTAGTTCCCGCAGAGCGATCAGCGCGATGTGATGACCATCGTCCCCAATCTTCCGGCTCATGCCGGTCCTTCTTAGCCTGTCGCCTTGCCAAATGCAGAGCTTCATTATGATTGTGAACAAGCTTACGCCCCTGGTTTAGTACCCGCCGATTGTAGCGCAGTGAGGTCACCATTGTTGCAGAATCTTTCGGCGGGAGATGGTATAAAGAGGAACGCGATTGTGCCCAAACCGGATCCGAAAGCAGCCAAGAGCATCCATAAGCGAAATCCGTAAGCTGCTGATTCCGTCGGTTTTGCTTGGGTAGCCCTGGGCGGGCTCGGGGGCCGAATCGCATTCAGCAAGTGCTAGTCCGGAACTAGCGGTGTGTGATACTGCGTGTCAGGGCTCGGTACCGTGCGTGCGTAGAGATAGGCATCGAAGAGGGCAAGACACCGAAGCTTCCGCAGTGGCCGCCCGATTCCCTCTTGTGCTCCCGAATAGATATGCTTATAAGGGACTCAGTAACTGTTTAGCCCCTTCAAAAGCAGCCACGGAGTTTCACGGATTTCACGAATTCATATGCCTACGGCATGCGCGTATCGAGGCGCACCAAATGATGCCGTCTTCTTTGCCTGCATCCTGGAGGCTGCAAGAAACACCGCCTTTTGGTAGTGCCTTCATAAAATCCGTGGAATCCGTGAAATCCGTGGCCGCTTTTTGCTTTTAAAGGACGTCTCGATGACCACAGGGCTTAACAGTTACGGGACTCAAGATCCTTGGTAAAAGGATGTGTCGCAGATATCGGGCGCCTCATTCTCTACTTGGCCTGAGCTAAATGCTCACGTTCAGACGTCGAGTATGTTTGATATGTAACGAACGGCGATAACCGAGGCGATTTAGCGCCTTTTAGCTGGACTGCATGATTTGGGGTGTGGAACATGACCAACAGTTCATCTTTCCGACGACGCATGGACGACATCTCAGCACGAATCCCGCTTGCGCTCTGGGATCCGGGTGCTGCTGTCATCAGAGCACACCTTCAGCGGCTGGCAGAAATGGATATCGGTGTTCGACTCCAGGCTAAAGTTCGGGAGAAGCGGTTACCGCTCTTTTGGCTAACACGTGTGCGAGGTGGCTCTGGCTTTTCCATGGCCACTTTGATTCGTTATTATTTCACAGAGTATTTGAGCAGCTATTTTGCATTCGACCTGTGTCAGGAATCAGAGCACCTATTGACTTTGGACGATTACTTTGACTGGCATACTTCCAACGACCTGCCAGACGACCCTGCAATTCTCACGGATGTGATGCAGGAAGGCCTCGTCTATTCCTACGACATGACTAGCGATGTCGAGGGCTTCTATGTTTCCACTCCTGAGTCAAAGCTGACCATTGCGGGTGTCTCGCTTGTACGCCACGACAATGAGCTGAGCTGCATTGTTCTCGCAGGCGAAAAACCTCCCAACCCTCCAGATGTCGCCATTCGAGCAGGGGCATCGGTTCCGGTAAGGGGACGCGAAAACATAGCACCGGCTTCCGACCTCGAAATTAAGGATAGATACCTGCCCGGATTTCCAGGATTCGGCCGAATAATCCTAATGGCACGATACGACCTTATCCGCGGGACCTACGATGTTCGATACGTAAATCTCGATATCGGACCGAGCTTTTGGGTTTTAAGCGACGATCAAACCACCTTCACGCGGGAAATCGTGCGGAACGAACGTCAGTCCATATTGGCGAAGTCACTAGAAGAGCTGAACCGATATCAAGAATTGTTTTCAGCCGCTACCGCTCTCATCTACCTCCCAGTTGCTTTCGTTGCCTCTGCTGATCGCGTTAACGAGGCACGTTTCACGACGGAGCTCAAGGTCATGGAGCATGAAGAGCCTGTCCAACAGGCCATAAGCGAACTCGGTGAGAAGGAAGTAATCTTCGAACGCCGTGTACGATGTCTTGCTGCCGGTGAACGCCAACGGAAAGAAGATCACTAGAGGATAGATCCACCAGAAATGGAGTTTAGTTCGGAGGGGTATTGGCGACACCTGGTTCCAGGGCAGATTGGCGAGGATGTCGACGGGAATCCGATCATCGGAAGAACTTGGGTGAGACGACTGGAGTCCTGGAGTGCGAGGAACCCGGAGTCCTTCTTGCTCCAGAGGTCAACAACTGTACCAATAGGACCAGATCCGGGGAGAATTTATGTCATTAGGTCTCCTGCACACGATATTGACGTGTATAAGGTTGGATTCACAAGACGGACGGTAGACGAACGCGCCCGCGAGTTGGGTACTGCTACCGGGGTCCCCTTGCCTTTCGCCGTCCTGGCGAGTTGGGATGTGGCAAATTGTGCCGGGACAGAAGGCGAGGTTCATCGAAGGCTCGAGTCACGCCGTGTAAGTTCACGTCGCGAGTTTTTCCACGCAACTCTTCCAGAGATAGTAGCCACAATTGAGGGTGTGATAGCTGAAGCACAAGCCGGAGCGAATAAAATTTAGTTGTTGGCCAGAGGTGGGTTCGTGTTTGCAGGTCGAACGGAAATCGTGTCCGGTTTCCCATGCGAAACAGACATCAGGAAGAATAGCCGGTCGTTACTGAAGAATCTAACCGGATCGGAGCGGCTCGCCCCGGCTGATCTCGGCCCAGACGAATAGCCACGGACTCCTCATTCTCTTGAGCCTGGAAGATGATAGGCCGGACGTCGTAGATGGACTCGTCTTTCCTTCGAAGGGTCTCGTGCCACCGAGGGTATTCGAACTAGTGCGATCTGCTGAACTCGGGAGTTCAGGCGGCTTTCCGCTCATAGCGATGATGAAGCCCTCCGACCTTGGGCACCGCGACGATTCGACCCGGGTCCGGCGGCTCGACGGCTCTTCCATCGGGAGATTTCTTCCCGAGCGATAGATGACTCCGCGAGCCGTGGTCGTAGTCGAGGCAGCAGCCGACATGCCGCCCAGGCGCTCATCTCGCGCGCAGCGAAGATGGTCGCGAGCGCAGATCCCGCCACCGTCATAACGGTAGTGATGACATAGGCATTCATCATCAATCGCCGCCATTTGTGATGGAAGCCAATCTGATCTTTCAACCACGCCGCCACCAGCCCCTTCGCCGATATGCTATCGGCCTCGTGCATATCCCCCTCCTGCACGATCGCCAAATCGCATGAACCGTACCGTGCCCTCGTCTCCCGCCGTTGAACGGCTGCGCACGCACACACTCGATGTCTCTAGCGCGCGGTTGCGCATAGATGAGATGAGAAGATCGGTCCCTTAATAATGGATCGCCTTTAGGCTACCTATGATCGAGCGCATTCAAGTGGTGCGATAACAAAAGGAGAGACCGATGGTCATTTCACCTTTTCAAGCAGTTTGGCAAAAAACAGTTGGTCGTCAGAATTGTGGTTTGCCAAGACAGCGTGTGGCCGCGTTCTTTGTGCTTCACGCCAGAGCCCCCTGCGCCAATTGGAATGACCGACGGCATGTGGACCTGTGCTTTGCAGCTACGGTCGTTGCCTGGGCTTCGGCATTTTGGGGTGACCATGCCCTGCAAATTGAATGAACTCGAATTCCGCTCGCGATTCGCTCCGCCTTGCCAGGATTCGCTGCTGCGCACAGAGCTGGATTCTTCAGTCCGACTTGGAGTAAAAGGAAGAATCGGCGGCAGAACCTGATAATGTGTTGGGGCACAGGCAATAGAGAATTGACGCCTTGACCGGCTTTGGGAGACGCGAAATGTCTGTTCAAAAAATCGATCTTGATAAGCTCCGGGCTGCGATCCGTATTCTCGGAGACGAATCCGTCTACCTTATGCTGGCGGAAGCCATCGACATGCTCCCCCCGACCAAGCTCGAAAAGTTAGCCAGTCACTACCTCAATCCGGCGCAGCTTCGACCCGATGGCGAGAGCAGAGGCAGTTTGCTGGAAGACGTGAAGGCGTTCGAGAAGGCCAGCCTGCATGGCGATTATTACGAGAGCTTCGACGTCAACTGGAAGAACTCCACGGAGATGTCGAAGGGCACTCGGGGGTGGATTGCCGAATTCTGCCGCTTGCTCGATCGCTGCACCGCCCAGGCAATGAAGAGTGATTTCTCGGAGACCCGCGCGGCGATCGAGATCTGCTTCGGCCTGTTGCGCCGAATAGACGAGTGCGGGGACGACGTCATTTTCTTTGCGGATGAGGGCGGTGCTTGGCAGGTAGGAGTCGATTGGGGGAAAGTGCTGCCGGCCTGGTTTGTATGCCTTTCGGCGACGGCCGAACCAAGAGAGTATGGGCGCCGGGTTGTGGAGATCATAGAAGAGTTCGATAAAAGCAATCGAGAGAAGCACATCTCCGCAGCCCAACGTGCAGCCACGGCGGATCAGCGCATAGCGCTCCGAGCAGCGCAAGGTTAACAGATATCAGCCGTCCTACATCTTGCGTATGAGCAGCGTTGGGTCGTAACCAGCAACGCTATCAAGTGATTGTCGAAAACCTGGCGCGAGATTCTTGAGCAGTTAGCCATCATCGTGACTCCCGAAACGATCCTGCTTTGGCATCGATAACTCGTTGCCAGGCACTGGGACTATAGACACCGCCGGAAGAGCGCTGGACGGGCGCCGGTATCGCAGGAGATTGTTGAACTCGTGCTGGGAATTGCCAACGAGAATTCGACCTGGGGTTATGATCGAATTCAGATCGCGCTCTGTAATCTCGGGCACGACATCTCGGCTACGACAGTTGCCAACGTCATCAAAGCACACGGCATTGAGCCGGCGCCGGATCGCAGGCGCAAGTCGACATGGAAGACCCTGCTCCAAGCCCACCGGGATGTGCTGGCCTCTGTGGACTTCACGACAATAAGGATTTGGACCAAGAGTGGGCCTGTCACCTGTTACTTGCTCTTTGTCATGGAATTAGCAACACGACGGGTGCACTTTGGGGCTGTACCGTGAATCCCGACGAGGCCAGGATGTGCCAGGCTGATCCAGGTTTCGGCGCGCTTGCTGTCGACCGAGATAGCGGCTCATTACTGACTCCAATTGGCCAACTGCGGCGAACTTGCGGGTCGGCTGAGAGTCTTTATTATATGCCACGAAGGTGCGTTTCCGGAAGTGGTTGCTCAAAGCTACGCCATGCGTTATCTTAGCCGTGTGGTTCCGGAGGGCAATGAGTGGACATCAGCACATACGTAGACGGTCTGGCAGCCAGGGGGCGGTACCACTTCACCACAGCGGAAGCCGTTGCCGCCTTGAGCTCGTCACCCATTGCGGTTCGAGCGGCGATCCGCCGGCTGCGGGGGAAAGCCCGCGTGGCGATGCCATTTCGCGGCTTTCACCTGATCGTCCCTCCCGAGTATCGAGCGCTCGGATGCCTGCCCGCGGATCAGTTCGTTCCGCAGCTCATGGAGCACCTTGGGTTGGCCTACTACGCGGGCCTGCTCTCCGCGGCGAGCCTGCATGGGGCGGCCCACCAAGCGCCCATGGTCTTTCAGACGATCGTGCCCGACAACCGTCCCGAGATCCGTTGCGGCCGGGTGCGCGTCGAGTTCGTGGCACGGTGCAACCTCAGCGAGATCCCGACCATGCAGAAGAACACCTTGCGTGGCGTCCTGCGCATCTCGACGCAGGAAGCGACTGCGTTCGACCTCGTCGGGTATCCGGGCCACGCGGGCGGCTTATCCAACGTGGCGACGGTCCTCTCCGAGCTTGCGGAGAACATGGATGCCGAGAAGCTCCTCGCCGAAACCGAGCATTCGCCGCTCCCCTGGACCCAGCGCCTCGGCTACCTGCTCGAGCGTGTCGAAGCGGCGAACCTCGCGGCTCCGTTGGCTGAGCATGTCGCTGTCCATGCCAAGGAGTACGTGCCGCTTCGGCCGAGAAAGTCCGTCGCACGCGCCACGCGCGACCCCCGGTGGCGGTTGTTCGTGAACGAACTGGTGGAGGCGGACTTGTGATCCCCTTCGACTACATCACCGAATGGCGCGCAGAAGCGCCGTGGGCGATGGAGGCACAGGTCGAGCAGGACCTGATCCTCTCCCGCGCCGTCGTCAGCATGTTCGCCGAATCCAAGGTCGCGGGCCTCCTCGCTTTGCGAGGCGGGACCGCGCTCTACAAGCTCCACCTTCGACCGGCCGCGCGCTACCCCGAGGACATCGACCTGGTGCAGGTCAGCGCGGGGCCGATCGGCGGTGTCCTCGACGCGATCCGGCGCGCGCTCGGCCCGTGGCTCGGCCCGCCGCGGCGCACCACCAAGGAAGGGCGCGTCACCCTCATCTACCGCATGAGCTCCGAAGGGCAGCCTCCGGTCCCGATGCGACTGAAGGTCGAGATCAACTCCCGCGAACACTTCTCGGTGTTCGGGATCTAGGAGCGTGAGTTCGCGGTGGTTCACTGGGACCGCGACGGTGAAGACCTATCAGCTCGACGAGCTGCTCGGCACCAAGCTGCGCGCACTCTACCAGCGCAAGAAGGGACGCGACCTATTCGACCTGTTCATCGCGAGCTGCCATGCTAAGGTCAATCCCGCACGCGTGGTCGAGTGCTTTGCGCGCTACCTCGAGCACGACGGTCTGCGGGTCTCCCGGGCCGAGCTCGAGATGAACCTGCACGAGAAGCTCTCCGACGAGACCTTCCTTTCGGATGTCGAACCCCTCATCGCCCCGGACACCGTCTGGAGCTTCGAAGACGCGGCCGGTTACGTCCGGCGCGAGATCCTGCCGCTCCTCCCCGGCGAGTCCTGGAGGGGCGGTGAGTAATAACTGCCGGGAGGCCCACAGGGCACGGCGAGATGAGCTACAGGTTGAGACTGCCCGCGAGGAGTCGCTTCGGAATCTCGAAGAGGAGACATGAGGAGAACGATGGCCAGAGCTGAGAGACCAGCACACAAGAAGAAAAGCCGCACCAAGCCCCCTTCGAACGCGAAGCTCGATCAAATGATCGAGGAAGCGATCGTCGACGCCAATGGGGAGTCCGAGCAGACGACCGGGTTCTACACGATGCTCGATGACAACCTCGCAGTGCCATTTCACACCGTGATGCTCGACGTCGAAGTCACGGTCGAGCGGGTCGACATGACAGATGATGAGCAGATCGTCGCGGTCTGCGCGCGCGGGAAGTCCCGCCAACGTGTCCCGATTCTGGACCTGCCGCTGCCCGATCCGCCCCCTGAGGGCGCGGAGTGGATCGACGCCTTCCGCTGGTGGGCGCGAGGGAATTAGCGGTGGCCGCCCTGTCGAGCAAGAGGGTCATGCGACCAAAACTGGATGGTCCATATGCCGCGCGGCATAGCTCATAGCTGCCTTGATATCTTCCATTTCGAGATGCGGAAGTTCCTACAGGATTTGCTCTGCTTGCGCGCAACTCATCCACGAGTGGCGCGCCTTTTGAAAAGACCTCGCATGAGGTCATTTCGACTGTGCCCAAACTGTGCCTAAACTGGGGCCGAAAGCAGCCAAAAGTATCCATAAGCGAAATCCGTAAGCCGCTGATTCCGTTGGTTTTGCTTGTGTGGCCTTGGGCGGGCTCCGGGGCCGAAATGCACTCATAACCCCAAGGTCGGTGGTTCGATTCCACCCGTCGCTACCAATTTCCTCACACCATTGGTATCAACGCAACCATTAATCAAATCAATACGATGCGACCGAGTTTGGGCCGCTTTTTTGTTGTCCGAGCGGTACAAGTTTGATGATCTCCTGCGGGACTGGCGGCCGTCCTGCGGTCTTCCGGAGCGTGCTGTAATCCCAGTGCCATCGCAGGATGGTCTCGGGTGTGACGATAGTAGACAGCTGCTCAAGCATTTTGCGGCCGAGAATCTGGCCTTTGACAGCCAGGCACCGCCGCTGGTCATCGTTCAAGAGGATCCGTTTCTTACCGAGCTTTTCCCTGAGCACCCGGTTCTCGGCGAGCAGGTATTCGATCGCAGCCAGTTGACGGCGATTGATCCAACCGGCGAGGATCACGAGCAACAACTGCCAGGGCTGTAGCACGGCTTTCATATTTCTCCGGAGGCACAATAAGAATCTAGAGGATCCGGAATTCTTACCCGTCCGTCAAGCGTCGCAACAGGATCGATAGTAAGATCCGCCGACACAATCACTTGTGGACCCATCAAGTTTTTCACCAGACGGGTACTAAACGTTGCATTGCGGCACTGCGCGATAGCACGTTTTCGGCTTCGAGGAGCGAAGCGCTGGTGATACCATGCGCCTGCGGGCCGCATCGCCCTTATTTTAACCATCTGCGGCCATCCGGCAAACGATCTGGCCGGCCTATCACTTTGACAGAGGATTCCGCGATGGCGACAAAGCGAAGCGGACAGAAAATCAGGAAAAACAGCGCTTCGATGGCAAGGGATTTGATTGAGGCGCTTTCGGCCAATCTCTCACGCAAAGAGATCCAGAAGATCTTCGAGCGGTCGCTTCTCTCCCTGGATTCCGCCGGTATCGAGCGGCTGGCTGCCGGGTTGGACGTGGAAACAGCAGCAACCGTCAGGAAAGTGTTGGAATCCCCTTGCAAGACGGCAAAATCCAAGCCGACACAACCGACTATCGGCAAGATTCGGCAGGAATGGGATTCGGCGTGGCAGGATTGGGATGCCTTCATCGCGGAGACCGCCGATGAAGCCGGAAAGTATGTGCTGCAGGAGCATCATTGGGAACCTCCCTATCTGGACAAGTCCGCGTTTGCAGAGGACCTCGAACCGATCGCGGCCCGGATACATGTTCTACTTCCTCATGTTTTCGACCGAAACCTCGCGCCCGACTTCGGTTTCGCTGACGCGCTGCGGGCCACCGCGGAGGAGGTCGGAGGCAATTCCGAATATATCGAGGACAGTGGAGAAGGCCTCGCGTTCGGTCCGAAAGTAACGCTCTGCCTGCTCGAATGGGAGTGGAAAAGGGCGCGGCGAGACAACCTGGGAGCCTTCGCATTCCTGGACAACATTTGCGCGCTCGAGCACTCGGGCGAGGAATTGTTTCTGGATCATCCAACGATCGGCGGTTTTATTTCCACCCTGGAGGCCGAGGCTCAGAAGGAGATGCTTCAAGGAATCGTTCGCATCGCCAGTCCGGCCATTGGGCTCGGGCGCTCGAGTCGGCGCACGGAGGGTGGTTTGTCCTCTATAAGAAACTCTGCCAGAAATGGGATTCCGGCCGCTTCCTGGAAGTCTGCCGAACAGGCGTTTCTCAGAACTGGAAACTCGCGCTTCCAGTCATGGACGATCTGATCACGCGGAAGGCGTTCCCGGATGCCGTCGTCCTGGCCGAGGAAGCCGTACGTTCCATGCTCCGCATGAGGGAAGGAGAGCGGTGGGATCCCCGGAGTGGGCTTATTCTCCGCGAGAGGTCCTTTCGCTACGATGGCGAGAAGGATCCGGCGATCGCCTCGTTCCTCAAGCGTTGGATCAAGGTCACGCGGGCTGCAGGCGATGAAGAGACGGCTTGCTCGCTGGACCTTTAGCTTGCCATTCTGCGCCATTGGACCGACGGCGATGCCATTCTGCAGGCGCTCCAGCGCGTCCCTTCCCCGGGCTTCGACCGGATGCGCGAGAGGATCTATGAAGATTGGCGGTCGCTGATTGCGGTGCGCGGCGTGGAGTCGGCGGCGGATGAGTTTGCCGAATCTGACCATGGTTGGATTCAGGGACTCCTGGATGCGGCGCGGGCCGGCAGCGATGGTCCGGCGCTCTTCCGGCGCGTTATCCTCCGCTGGCTGGACGAAACCGGGAAATCGCGAACATCCCTTCAGCGTGGATTCAAATCTCTCGCGGTCCTGACGTTGGATCTGGATTTTGGTTCTGAACTGAAAAAGGCCTCGCCGGCGGTGAAGCGTCTGCTTTCGCGTCAACGCGAGGGAGACCGCCGCCTGGCGGCCATGCGGAGGACCTGGCTGAAACGGCTGCGTGCGGGCGAACTGCTGCCGGATGTGATTCAATTCTGGAAGCGCAATGCTGTGCGACTAGTGCCCGATCCGGATCACTCCGCGGGAACTTACGACGACTGCGCGGAATGGCTGGCCGTTTTGCGGGATTTTGATCCCCTCTCGTGCGACAAGATCCTTCGGGAAGGGACGCTCGCGCACCGGCGCCGAAAGAACCTCTGGAAAGCTCTCGAGCGCGCAAAACTCATCTCGCGCTGACGCGATTGGACGGACTTGCAGGTGAGCTCTCGGAGAGTCGCTTTGAATCTTGGAGGATTGCCAGAAATCGCCCGCGGCACGGTTGAGACGTGGTATCTACGGCACTGCGGTGGGAGGAGGCGGCACGGCTATGAAAAGTCCGACGGTCTCAATGGAAACCTGGCGCAGTCTCTACGAGAACTCCCTGCGTTTCATGGAACTCCGGCCCTGGGAATCGCTCCATGATTCCGACCTCTTCGGCGTCCTCGATCCGGCCACAGGCCGGACCGGATACTGCTGCGTCATGGGAGCGCTGGGGGAGGTGCTCGCCCTCTGTGTTTTTCGCGGCAGCGAGGGGCTCGAGAGCTGCCGGCGTGTGCGGGAGGCGGATTTCACCTTGGATTACGACGATATGGCGGCATCGCAGCACTGCCTGATGGGTGAGTTCGAAGACCGATCCGCCCTGAAAAAGCAGGATCTCGAAGTTATTAAGACCCTGGGATTGAAGTGCCGCGGGAGGCGGGCATACCCCGTCTTTCGCAGCTACCTTCCCGGGTATTATCCGTGGTTCCTGACCGAAGAGGAAGCCAGGTATCTGGCCCTTGCATTCGACGCCGCGATCCAGTTCAGCGCAGACTTCCGGGCGCAGCCCGACATCCTCCGCGGCCGTGACGCCCGAAGCTATCTGGTCTATCGGCCGCAGCTTGGGGGCGAGTCGCCTCAATCGTGGACCACCTACTGGCAGGCGCCTGAGCCGCTGTCGCAAGCACCGATCCTGGCCGAATCCGTGCCGCCGGAAATCCTGCGCGAGATCCTGCCGCAAAAACTGACGCCCACGGAAGCCTGGGAAGTAGGGTCTTTCATAATGCCCCACGCCCGAATCACCGAAGGAGACCGACCTTACTACGCGAGAATCCTGCTGGCAGTCCACAGCGAGTCGGGAATCGCTCTGGCCAGCCAAACAATCCCTGCCTTTGAAGACAACCATGTCGCACTGCGCGACCTTGTCCTCGAGACTTTCCGGGATTTCCGGCTGCTGCCGAGAGAAATCCGGGTGTGCGACGCGACGCTGGCGGAGGCTTTCAGGCCGATTGCGGCAAAGTTGGGCATCACTGCAACCTTGCACAGAAAGCTGCCGGCCCTGTCGGCGGTGAAGGAGGCCATGGCCGCTTACAGTCGCGCCGGCGCCTGATAACGTCGACCACCGCCATCAGCGCCGCGCGGTGGAAGAGAGTGGTACTATTAGTAAGGGGAATGGCAATGATCACCTACAAAACTGGCGACATTCTCTCAGAGGATGCTGAGGCGTTGGTAGACACCGTTAATTGCATCGGCATCATGGGACGTGGCATAGCGCTGCAGTTCAAGAAGGCTTTCCCCGCGAACTTCAAGGCATATGAAGACGCGTGCAAGCATGGTGATGTCCAGCCCGGTCGGATGTTCGTCTTTGAAACGCAACAACTGACGAATCCTAAGTACATTATCAATTTCCCGACCAAGCGTCATTGGCGCGGCAAGAGTCGCCTTTCGGACATTGAAGCCGGTTTGGGGGCTCTCGTGCACGAGATCAGGGATCGTGGCATCCGCTCAATTGCCCCTCCGCTACTGGGCAGCGGCCTTGGCGGTTTGGACTAGGGCGACGTGCGCCCTTGGATTGAACGAGCTCTAGGCGTCCTTCCCGAACTACACGCGATTGTGTTCGAGCCGGCAGGCACACCCGATTCCGACCAAATGACGAAATCACGTGAGGTTCCAGAAATGACGCCCGGGAGAGCCGCACTGATCGGATTGATGCACCGCTACCTGGCCGGGCTTATGGATCCCTTTGTGACGCTGCTCGAAGTCCACAAACTGATGTATTTCATGCAGGAGGCCGGCCAGCCTCTAAAATTGCGCTACGTTGCGGCGCCATATGGACCATACGCCGAAAACCTTCGGCATGTCCTGCAGGCGATCGAGGGCCACTTGATCTCCGGTTACGCTGATGGCGGTGATTTACCTGATAAGCAGTTGCAGCTCGTTCCGGGTGCAGTGACCGACGCTCGAGCTTTCCTTGAGGATCATCCCGAGGTTCGCACTCGATTTGACCGGGTGGCCGACCTTGTTGAAGGCTTCGAGACGCCATTCGGCCTCGAGCTTTTATCGACGGTACATTGGGTGGCGAATCGCGAACAGGTCAACACAGTCAGCGATGTCGTGGCCAAGACCTACGCATGGGGAGATCGTAAGCGCCAATTCTCGGAGCGGCAATTGCACCTCGCACTGGATCGTCTCGTAAAGGAAGCTTGGCTAAACAACAGGCCGTTTGCGAATCAACCATGAAGGTCGAGATAGGCAACTGAGCCTCAACTCATTCGTTCTCTTCGCCACCTGCTTCGGCTATAAGGCTACGCCCCGTTTCCGTCAATCGATATTTCTGAAGGCGGCTCTTGGGCTTTTCAGGGATCGTCATCTCAATCAAGCCCAGATTCAAGAGCCGCCTGACTTGTTTATGCAGCTCCCCGGACACGGTCTTGTGACCCAGCTGGGAAGCGAGGCCTGCCTTGCCCTGATCAGCGTCGGCCAACAGGGAAAGGACTCTTGCCGCCAGCATCGACTCTAGCCGTGACTCTAGAGACTCATCCGGAAAGCCTCTTTTTCGCGATTTCACGGCCCAGAAGTCCTTTGTTTTCAATGTCGTCATTCGCAAGAAACGGCCTTTCCGGATGAGTCTCTAGCCGTGATTCAGGCTTCGGCATGGTTTTTCCTGCACCTTCTCCCGGAATTGGCGGCGCGCCCGCGATCGCTCCGGGTCTTGACCCACATGACGCCATGGCGGTCAAAATATGGCTTGTCAAGACCTTCGGGAACCGTAAGAACAATGGCCACCCGCTTGCCGGCAACCGATATGTTTTTCGTCGTCGGGGAAATGGGACTGCGCATGTGCTGCGTCGCGGCGTTGGCGGTAAGCTGATTGATCCGCCGCACATTTGCGGAGTTCAATCCGTGTGCGGCCCCGTCATCTGCGATGCCGATCAGGATCATTCCACCGCTGCAACGCTCGGGGTGCTGACGCTCGGGATAAGCCTCACGACAGTAATATTCGCTGTAGCGGATCCGTTCCTCCTGAAGCCGTTGTCTTATTCCAATCCCGCTCAACTCGTACTGATCGAGAGCGAGATCCGGAGGGATCAATTCGACCAATTGTTTCAAGGGCCGAGAATTGCCGATTGGCAAGCGCACACGGACCTGTTCGAGAGCGTTGCCGCCTTCGCAACATTTCTGGGGGCTGGAATCGTGGTGGCCGGAATCGTGCCTGCGTGGATCGCCTGGCGAACCACATTCTCATCCATGATCCACCGATCGCTGGCATCGGAGGCGCGCAAGTTGAAATGGCTGCGGTTTACCATGGCGGCAGGGCAGAGCGCCACGGCCATGGTGCTGCTGGTCGGGGGGGCGCTGCTCGTGCGCTCCTATTGGAACCTCTGGTCGCAAGATACCCGATTCCCTGGAGACGCCGGGCTGGTGTCGGTTTCCTATCCGCCGCATGAGCCGGCGACGCGCCTCGCGGGGGAGATCGGCGCAACAGTCGAACGGCTCCGTCGGATTCCCGGCATCACGAAGGCAGGAGCGACTTCGAGCCCGTTCCTGGACAATATCATGATGACCGGTGGCGTCCGCACCACGAAGATCGCGGGACGGGTTGTCCCGCTCTCAGCCGTCGAGGTTACCCACGACCGAAGCATTGCGTGTCGAGTAGGTCGATGGGAACGGGCGGGATCGCGCTGTAGTCGTCCAATCACTTGAAATCCGCGGCTGTTAGCGACGGATTTACCTGGATCGTCTGGAACCGATAGTCCTCGTAGATCTTGCCGTCTCTCGCTATCGTGAGGTGGTGAGGCAGCTTTATTCCACCAATGTCCCTCCAGTCATCAGCATTCATAATCTGATTCGAGATCTCTCCCGTGGGCCCGCTTGCAGTGCGCATCTCCATTTGATATCGGAGGCGGGAGGGAAGGTGGGTAGTCTTGTCCAACTCCAAATACCCCGGGAAAGGTCCAAGACCGCTGACTTCGAGCGTCGACTCCGAGCCGGCGGCGGCACGGACTGTCGCAGGCGCAGCCCCATCCGTCCGCAAGAGCAGGATGAGCATGAGCCGCCCGAAGTGGGCGCGCTCAGCGTCGAGCGACTGCTGCCACGTTGGGGTCGGGGCTTTCCCCGGCTCGCGTGCAGGCACAGAATCCTTGCCGCTGAAACCAGAGCGTGCTGGTTTCCCGCCAGGCAGAATGGCCCCCCAGATGCGAACAAAATGATCTGGAAAGAGCATGCGCATTTCGAAAGATCTGACAATCCATTCCTGTGTGGCGCCGGAAACTTGTCCGTACCATTCATTCCGCGCTTTCTCTTCGCCCTTAACAATCAGCGACTTGACGGCTCCAACCTTCGCTTCCCCACGCATGGCGTTGCGCGCGGCCTTGAGTAGCGCGACGGCTGGCTGCATGTTTGTCTTGTCGGTTTGAATGGAACTGCCTGCGGCGGTAGCCATAGAAGCAAGAACAGTCTCGGACGACACCCAGGGAACGGAAACCGACGAACATGCCGCACTTCGGCTGCCGTTCTCCATTCTCCGATTTACGGCGACGCCGTGAGTCGTCAAACCCAGACACTTGGCTCGGTCACCTTTTATTCCGTCCGGTCCCAAGATTCAAAGCGGGTCAGGCCGCTTTTCGGTAGTAGTAACGCAACATGCCGCCCAGTCTCTCTTGGCACGCGACTTCTCTTGCCTTACGGCCCACTTCCTTCCCTGACTCGATCAACCGGTTGCCGAGCCCTTGGTGGTTGCGCTCTGTATGATAATGGCCCAGGAAATCGGCTACAGCGGCTTGCAGCGTTCTCTCCCCGAAGAAGACCATACGTTTTCCAAGCACTCTTCCTTATCGGGGATTGGAATGCGTCTGTCAACCCTCCGAGAGATGGATTCGTCTGGCAAGGGAAAGACCTACTGATACGGTGGCTTGCAGCTCGGCTGGGTTCCTTGACCCTCCGGGACCAGAAGATACAACTGGCAGCTTAGATCATCCCGATCGGGATCGCGTTCGCCGTCTCGGCTAGCGGCATCACCTGCTTACACAAACACAGGACACCTCCTTCGCCGACCTTCCGCTTCAGCCGGGCCAAGGCCGAGAAGTTCCCGACCCACTCACGCTTTGGACTCGCAGACTTCTTGATTTCGAGCGGGTAGGAGATCTGGTCCTGAATCAGCAGGAAGTCGATCTCTCTTTGATCCTTGTCCCGGTAGTAGTAGAGCAACGGCTTCTTTCCGCGATGCCACCAGCTCTTGAGCAGCTCGCAGAGCGCGTATGTCTCCAGGATCGCCCCTGACATGGCGCCGGCAGCCAGAGTCTCCGGCGAGGACCATTCGGTGAGATAGGCACACAGGCCGGTGTCCAGGAAATACAGCTTCGGCGTCTTGACCAGCCGCTTGGTCAGGTTCGTGTGATACGGCTGAAGGAGAAAAATCTGAAAGCTCGCCTGGAGAATCGACAGCCAGTTCTTGGCTGTGTTGACGGCCACGTCGGCGTCGCGAGCCAGCTGGGTCAGGTTCAGCATTTGTCCGGTCCGCGCCGCACAGGCTCTCAGAAAACGCACAAAGGCCGCCTCGCTTCCGACCTGAGCGAGGTCTCTAACATCCCGTTGGAGATAGGTCTGAAGGTAGGAGCTGTAAAACAGGTCGCGGTCCTTTACGGGACCTGCGATCAGGGCAGGAAAGGAACCAAGCCAAATGTCCTTATAGATGCTCTTAAGGCTGGAATCCACCGCGGAACGCTCCCTCTCTCTCAGGGCAGTCTGCGTCGGCATAAACGGAGAGGTGTTCAGTTCCAGCCGGTGCCGCTCACGCCCTGAGAATCCCAGGAGGTTCAGAATCGCCACACGGCCGGCAAGGGTTTCGGAAATCCCTCTCATCATCTGAAACTGCTGCGAGCCTGTCAGCCAGAACATTCCAGGCCGGTGGTCGGCGTCGACTGCTATCTTAATGGACGGCAAAAGTTGCGGGGCGTACTGGATTTCGTCTATCAGCACCGGCGGCTCGAATCGCTGGAGAAGAAGAGCGGGATCTTCCCGCGCCAGGGTTCGAATAGAAGGGTCGTCAAGCGTAACATATCGACGGCTCTTCTCGCAGAGGTGCTGGAGCAGCGTCGTCTTGCCGACCTGTCGTGGTCCGGTCAGCAGCAGGACAGGGAACTGTTCCCCGGCATCGGTCCAGCACTCTCTCAGTGCGCGTTGATAGTACATAGCAGTTCTTACCGTCCGATATGCAACATGACTGCATTATGGACGATGGTCGCCGAGCTGTCAACTTGAGATCAGGGCTCGGTTCCGGACAAGCTCTGCGGTTTCAGATTTCCCAGCAACCAGGCGGACGCGGCGTGGACCGTGATGCCGCTCGCCACGTCCGGCGCGGCATCTGCATTCAACACGATGATATGCAAAGTTGCCCGAGGATACTCGCGCGCAGCCTCTACCAAGGAACGAATTTCCCTGTCCCGAGCGGCAGCGGAATCCAGATCCGCGCAAACCTGAATCAATTCCTGGCGTCCCTCCGGATACATGGCCAGAAAATCCACTTCGTAGCCGCCGTCCGTCTTGACATAGGTAATCTCCGCACCCAATCGTTCCAGATCGAGTGCAACGGCGGTCTCCAGCGCATGGCCGAGGTTGGCTTTTCCCGAGCGAGCAAATACTGGTATCAAGCCTGGATCGACGGGGTACGCCTTTCGCGGATTGACCATCCGGCGGCGTTCCGATTCCGTCGCGATCCCGATAGTGCGGATTAGGAATGCGTCTTCCAAATGGCTCAGGTAAGCATGCAGCGTGTCCTTGGCCACGGGAATCCCATGGCCGCGCAGGTCATGGTAGAATTTGTTGACACTGAATGGGCCGCCTGCTGTCCCAAGCAATTGCCGAACCATCCAGCGCAGTGCTACAGGGTGCGACACGGCCATCGACCGGATGCGAGAGGATCCTTTCCAAGGAAACGTCCAGCCATTAAAAGGCAAAAGATGGAAGGGGCGATATCGCAAAGTTGCCGGGCGGTATCGCCTGATCTTTATTCCCCTCCATTCGGAGCAAATTGTCGAAATCTCCCAAATCCTTCTCAGAACCGAAAAGACCTATCGCTGATTCATTGAAGGCGAGATGCTTCGCTTAAGTTATCTCTTGGCCTCTTGCTAATCCCCCATCTCCCGCGAAGGTGCGCGCGTCGCTTACCCTCCCGAGAATTCCGGGCGGCAGTTGACTTTCAAAAAGGCTCCAAAGCCAAAAGGATGGAAGCAACTCCTGCTCACTCCCAAACCTGCGGGTGACCAGCCGGAGGTTCCGCGCCGGCTTCAAACCCGGATCGGAGCCATCGAAACAAACCGCGCGACGATCTGGGTAGGAACTTGGATCTCTCCGCTCGCCAACTTTGCGGCGGAAAGGCAAAGGGATCAAGGAGCAAAGGGAAGGAACAATATCTGACCTTTTCCTCTTTGCCCCTAAAGTTGGCGAGCGCAACCAGCTAAGTTCAACGATTTCGTTCCGACCTTTGGTCATTTCTCATTCGATGGGCCGCGCACTACGCTCTCACGGATCTGCCACGCTGTTCAGGTTCTTGGCTTGCCTTCCACTGTTCTCTCCGGACCCCGCGGAACAGCCTCGACTTATCCTGTTGAACAGAGGTACTGTATGGCACACAACGCCTTAGGGTATCAAAAGGAGAGCACCTGGGCAGCAGGGATCAGAGACCCGTGCCTGGCTGCAGTGGTGCCGACCGAACAAGGGAGAGAGCATGAATACATCACGAGGAGTCTGCGTTCTCTGTAAAGGGGAGTTTCCGAAGAACGGAATGACGAAACACATCGCCAAGTGCCCGCAACGAAAATCCGGCAACGAGAGCCGCTTTCATATCGTGGTTCAGGGCCTGTATCTGCCCCAATATTGGCTCCATGTCGAAGCCAAGCCCATGGCACGGCTCAGTGATTTGGACGGGTTTCTAAGGGATATCTGGCTCGAGTGCTGCGGCCACATGAGCAGTTTTGAAATCGAAGGCCAGGAGTACATGTGCGGCCAAACATTTGATTCCGACGCAGAAAGCATGAAGGTCTTGCTGGGCAGAGTGCTGAGTCCGGGCCTCAAATTCAGGCATACATACGATTTTGGCACGTCGACCGAACTTGACCTGCGCGTCGTGGGCGAGCTCCTGGCCGTTCCGGGAAAGGAAAAAATCCGCCTGCTCGCGCGGAATCTTGCAGTGTGTTTCGAGTGCAGCGAGTGCGGAAAGGCTGCCGCCCAGCTGTGCTCCCAGTGCTCTTGCGAACGCGAAGCATGGCTCTGCGACGCCTGCGGGTCAAAGCATGAATGCGGTGAAGAGATGCTTCTGCCGATCGTCAATTCACCACGGGTCGGGCAGTGCGGATACACCGGATGATTTGCTGACTAGGAGCCTTCCGAAAATCACACGGGCCTGCATTCCGAGCACCGGGCGGGCGGATGCAAGGCGCCGCGACGCAGGCGATGCCGGTGCGCATCCCGATACTCTTCGACCGCTCCCAGCCGGTCATCGGCTACAACATGATTGCTGATGTCGAGCACAACCTGGATGGAAAGCTGGAGGTACCTCTCGATGTTCCCAAACACAAACGGGTCCTCGATGAATTCCGGGCGAGCCCGGCCGCGGAGGATTCGCAGATAGCTTGCATACTCGCGCAATTTTGCGAGGCGCTTGCCAATGACGATGGGATCAGTCAAAGAAGGTCCCCTTTGCGAGATGTTTCTTGATCGCACGATGCTGAACTGCCAGAAAGGGCTTGAAATCGAGAAAGCGCCTGATGCGATCTGCTTCAAAGGCCACGCGTTGCCGAGGATCGCGATCCAGGAGCAGCGTCCCATGGGACATGATTTCATACGCCAGATGCAGCGACGCATTGTTCAGGATGACGACATCGACTCTCTCGGTGCGCAGCAGGCCCATGACGCGGGCGATGTACTCAAGCCTGAGCGGGAAATATCGGGATGCGTCGATCCTCGACTGGAATAGGACTCCGATGTCGCTCAGCCGCGATGCCGTGCCCCTCGCCTGCGAACCGAACAGGTAAAGCGCGATGATATTGTCATCCTGCTCAAACTCCGGCCTCAGGCTCTGGAATCGCGGATCGCAAGGGACATCCATAACCGCACTATAGCGGAGTCCGGCAGATGGGTCAACGCCGGGACGCCGCAGCCGCGATTTCGGGGACAGTCACCACAATCCCCAAACCCCCAGGGCCAAGATTGATGTGGAACCTTTCCGAAAAGTCTGGGGATTGTGGTGACTGTCCCCGAAATTCCGAACCTTTCTCGATGCCCCTGCGTTATGAGGGATTAGCGTTTATGAAATCAGTGTGACGTCGTCTATTGGAACGATCGGGAGACTTATGCGCACCCTCTGGCAGGACATTCGTTATGGCTTCAAACTGTTGGCCAAGAATCCCGGCTTCACAGCCGTGGCCATCTTTTCTCTGGCTCTCGGGATCGGCCTGAACTCGACCATTTTTTGCCTGGTAGACCGGATCATCCTGCAACCCCTGCCGGTCGACCATCCCGGCGAACTGGCGCTCATCAAGATTCGAACCGAGAAAGGGGGGATGTCGACATCACTCCCTTATCCTGAGTATCTCGAACTCAGAAACCAGTGCAAGTCGTTGTCAGGGATCGTGGGCACCCAACGCCATGGTGCCGTCCTGAGCGGCGGGGAGATGGTGGAGTTGGTGCCGTCGGAATACGTTACCAGGAACTACTTCTCAGTGCTCGGCGTGAAGGCTCACGCTGGACGGTTTTTTCGGGACGATGACAGAGACGCTGCCGAACCTGTTGTGGTCATAAGCTATGGGCTTTGGCAGCGCCACTTCGGAGGAGACCCTGGAATCGTCGGCAAGGCAATTGAGCTGACCAAGAGAAATGTTACTGTGATCGGCATCGCACCTAAAGACTTTGGAGGGTTTCAGCGGCCTGCCACCACTACGGATGTGTGGTATCCAGCCGAGGAATCCGGGGCCATCCTCTCGGGACCGAGGGCCGAGGAGTTCGACCTCATGGGCCGTGTGGCTGCCGGCGTCCCGCTCATGGGGGCGCAGGCTGAGGTAGACACCCTCGTGCGCCGCCTGGTCCCGAGCAACCCCACGGCAGACAAGATCCTCGGAGCCATCGTCACGTTGGAGGCCGAAGATTATTTCAGAAAGTTCGCCCCCCTTGGGTTTCTCGTCATGGCCATCACCGGGCTGATCCTGCTCATTGCCTGCGTGAATGTCTCAAACCTCCTCCTGGCGCGGTCCCAGGCCCGACGCAAAGAGATTGCCATCCGCCTGGCGCTAGGTGGCAGTCGGCTGCGACTCACACGCCAACTGCTGACGGAGAGTCTCGTGTTGTCGCTGGCCGCCGCTGCTTTTGGCCTGCTGTTAACGCGATGGGCCATCCAGGCGTTGCCGGCACTCCTTCCCCCAATGCCGATGCGGGTATTCCCCGAGATCAGCCCTGACATGCGAGTTGTCGGCTTTGCTATCGGCCTGGCTTTTCTCACCACGCTGATCTTCGCGCTGATCCCCGCTCTTCATGCTTCCAGACTCAATCTGGTGTCGCTGCTGAATGAGTCGCCCGGCACCGGCCAAAGCGGACGCCGTTACCTCAGCCGCAGCGCCCTCGTGGTCGGCCAGTTGTGCATTTCCCTCGTCCTGCTGACGCAGTCGGGCTTGCTGATGAAGAGCTTCGTGCGCACCTTGCAGGCGGACGTGGGGTTCGAAAAAAAGAACATGCTGCTGGCAGAATTTGCGCTGGGCATCTATAGATATGACGGGAACCAGGCCCGCGCCTTCCTCCAGACCTTGCAGGAACGCGTCCAGGCATTGCCCGGCGTGAAGCAGGTGAGTCTCGCCGGGCGCTTTCCACTCAGCTTGTCAGGCGGAGGGCGCAGACAGCAGGTGTTTTTCCCCGGAGAGCAGGCCCCTCAGGACATCAGGTACAACACGGTGGGACCGAATTATTTCCAGACCATGGGCACGCGCATATTGAGGGGGCGGGAGTTTACTTCCCAGGATTTCGGATCGACTGCGAAGGTTGTGCTCGTGAGCGAGGCATTCGCCAGGCGTTTCTGGCCCAAGGAAGACCCTCTCGGGCAGGCCATACATATTGGTGATTCATCCAAGGCGGATGTATCCACGATCATCGGCGTAGTCCAGGATGGGCCCGTCAATCAGATCGGCGAGGATCCCCAGCCGTACATGTACATGCCGCTCGTACGAGGATTCAACAGCGAGCTCACCATGCTGGTGGAAACCGCCGGAGATCCTGGCGCTCTGGCGAGTGCGTTCCGGCAGACGGTGCACACAATTGACAAGAGCGTGTCTCCTTTCCTCATGAGCACATTGAAGGAGACCCTCCGTCAAGGATTGTATGACCGTGAAGTGATGGTGGGCTTCATAGGCTCTTTTGGCCTGCTCGGCTTGATGCTGGCATCCTTCGGGCTCTACGGCATCGTTTCTTACACGTTCAGCCAACGCACACGCGAAATCGGCCTGCGCATGGCTCTCGGAGCGCAGCGCAGCGACGCGCTCCGCATGGTCTTGCGGCACGGGCTGCGCCTGGCGCTGCTGGGAACCGCAATCGGAATCCCCATCGCGCTGGTGGTGAGCTACTCCCTCGGCAGCGCTTTGTATCAGGTGAGCCCGGCCGACCCCACGGCACTGGCTGGAACAGCCTTGCTGCTCGTGGCGGTCGCATTGCTCGCCAGCTACATCCCTGCGCGCCGCGCCACCAAGGTCGACCCGATGGTCGCCTTGCGCCACCAATAGGATTTCGGGGACAGTCGCCACAATCCCCAAACTCCCAGCGCCAAGCTTGATGTAGAACCTTTCCGAAAAGCTTGGGGATTGTGGTGACTGTCCCCGAAATCGGTCGGGTCGTTGCCGCAGGGCGTCCATGGCCGGGTGCGCGATATAGTGGGCCTGCGGCTCCAGCGACTTCAGTGAAAAGCGGTCCTCAGGGGCAAGTTGTCATGCGATTGGAATCCCGACCTGGCTTGCGATGCGATCCTGGAACTCCTCCCAATCTTCACCTTTACGGCCCAGGAGATGTGGAGCATCAAACCATGAGTTGGTAGTTGGGGATTCACTGCGCAGTTTCTTCAGATCTAATCCGGCCTTTGTGATGATCGTCCAGAAGTCTCGAAAGCCCTCAGCTTTGGCTTTCTGATGCGACTTTTCGGCCTCGCCTGCCCTGTTGTGCGCATTGCTTCTGTCAGTGCCTCCCTTGATCTCGATTGCCACCTTGTTTTGAAGCTTGCTTCCGAATTCTTCTTGGATCCTGACGTCCGGATCGCTGGCAAGAGCGATCACAACTATCCGTCCCGCCGAGTTTCTTAATGTTAGCTTTTTGTCGTCTTCCTGGACGATGTGGCCTTTGACGATCTCGCGGATTGATGAAAACACGTCGAAAATTGCGAGCTTGCCGATCGCGTTGTTGTTGCTTCCTTGAAACTGCGCGCCTAGGGTGAGCAATGGAAGTTCAGCAACATCACGGGGAGTGATCCTCGGTGATAACTGAGACACCATGTCCGCGAGCCCCTTCGCCATCGCGGCGCAGAATGTCGGCAGAGCAATCCGTTGTCGATCGTTTATCGTGCCACGTGCTTCCATCCCCTTGAACTGGCCCATACCTGTCCCTGAACCATAGAAGGTCTTCTGCGGGACTCCCAACAGCAGCCGGTAGTAACCCACAAGTCTCGGATCGGCTTCAAGGATAGCAGGAACAGGAAAAACATGTTCATCTCGGATGCCTGCAGATGCAAGGACTCTCTGTGCGTTGGCAGGAACGATTTTGGCAATTTCTGCTTTGAGCCTTAAAGGGTCAATTCGCTCTAAGGCAGTGCTGAGAGCGTCCATCAACCATGTTTTGCGGGCGGCGACGAGCAGTTGGTGAAAAACAACCTGACGCGAGGATGTTGTTGGCTTAATGAGCTTTGTCATGGGGCGCGTCCGGGATCTCGTGGTTATTCGCATTTATCGGATTTCCTAAAAACGAGCCAGTAACAATGTTGGCGCCTGGTATGGTGTGCGGTCTTCCATCTTGGGTCGATGATTGGACCCTTGCGGATCTTGATGATGCAATCGCACGGGAAGAATCCCGCTTCCCGTGCTGCCTGGATGAGGTCGACGTGAGCCCACTGGTAACGATGATCGTGAATATAGTCGCTGATTTTGCAGAACAGGATGCCTTCTGGTTTCAGCACCCGATAGGCCTCGCGCAAAAACGGCGGGTATGTATGCGCGAAGCTATACCCGTTCTCCTTTGCGGATCGGAGCACCAACCCAAAGCGGATATTGAAGTCCTTTGATTTGTCCCGTCCCTGATTGGGAATGTGGGGTGGATCATATACCACCACCTCAAACGCCTGGTTCTGAAAAGGCATGCAAGAATTGTCGCCCACCAGGTTCGGCCTGTGCTTAGCTTCTACATCCATGCCGATGATCGGACGTTTGCTCCCTCTCCAGAATCGGCCACCATTGATGGTGGCATCCAGGATCCTCCCCGGCTCTTCCCGCGGGTAAAAGTCAAGCATCCGCTCCAGCAACTCGGCGTCGTCCGCGTCCCACGTAGAAGCTAGAGGTTCGTAACTGGAAGATTGCGGCGATCCCGCGCTGCTCTTGATTCCTTTTCGTGCCTGGGAGGTGGCGTTTTCGGTGCGTTGATTCTGAAGATAAAGCCTGAGCTGTTCCTGAACCACCGAATCAGAATCTGTGTTTGAAGCGGCGGCGGCCCGCGAGTCGTCACTTCGCAAGTTTGAATATTCTACCCGCTTGGTCGCCCGAGATGCGGGGGCCTCGTTCACCGCCCGGATTGTTTTTGGCTTTGGGGCGTATCCCTTCGGGCGGTTTCTGACCGACGCCACTAGTTTGCGGGCAGCCGTGCGGACAAGTGAGGGACGCACAGCGGAAGGGGGAGCGAGAATCTGAAGTGTTCGGGATTTTGCTGGATCGCGCCGCAAGTAGCCTTTCCGTTGCAGAGCCTTGAGGTGATCACTGACACTACCAGGCACGAAATCGAAGTGGGCACCGATCTCTCGGACAGTCGGTGGATAGCCAGCCTCAGTCGTAAAACGTCCAATATAATCCAGGACTTCGCGTTGTCTGGCAGTTAGCGGGGGTCGCACTATTCTATCCTTTGAGATTGACGGGGGCTATATACCATACACCTGTATGGTAGTGCAAGTTATTTGGCACACGTGGCACGCGTTATTCGTGGGGATTTCGGGGACAGTCACCACAATCCCCAAACTCCCAGGGCCAAGACTGATGTCGAAGATTTCCGAAGAGATTGGGGATTGTGGTGACTGTCCCCGAAATCTTGACCTTTTCTCTGATCTTCTTTGAAACACGCAGCCGGCCGGAGTGAGCCCGCCCGGTCCTGACCCCCGAGCAGGTCCGTCATCCTTGCAATCGATACGAGGCGTTCTATATCATTCGCATGGGCCTCTGCTATTTCCGCCCCGATGCATTGAAACAGCTGGGCTGAGGCTCGGAAGCCTGGGTTATTACGAAAGGACCGCAAAATGACAGAATCTCATGGTTATGCCGCCAGACATGCAAAAGCCTCGCTTGCGCCATTTACGTTTTTGCGTCGCGATCAGGGTCCGCACGACGTGGTAATTCAGATTCTGTACTGCGGGATCTGCCATTCTGATATTCACCAGGTAAACGATGATTGGGGCGGGTCTGCCTACCCGATGGTTCCGGGACATGAAATTGTCGGGCGCGTTATCGGGACCGGCTCCTCGGTGCGGAAATTCAAGGTGGACGACCTCGCCGGTGTCGGGTGCATGGTGGATTCCTGCCGCACCTGCGCCAATTGCGGGCATGGTGAGGAGCAGTTCTGCATGACCGGCCCGACATTCACTTATAACTCGCCCGACGGGCGGAGCGGCGGCACCACCTATGGCGGATACTCCAACAACATCGTCGTTGACGAAGCCTTCGCGCTAAGGATCTCTCCAAAGGCCAACCTGGCGGGCACGGCGCCCCTGTTGTGTGCCGGGATTACCACCTATTCACCGATGCGGCATTGGAACGTGGGATCCGGTCAGAAAGTAGGCGTGGTTGGCCTGGGCGGGCTCGGTCACATGGCTCTGAAATTCGGACGCCGCTTCGGCGCACACGTAGTCCAGTTTACGACTTCACCGAACAAGACCGAGGATGCGCTCCGCCTGGGAGCCCATGAAGTCGTATTGTCGAACAACGAAGCCGCGATGAAGGCGCAGGCCGGCAGCTTCGATTTCCTCATCGACACCGTTTCCGCCCCGCATAACATCGATGCGCTTCTCGGGCTGCTGAAGCTCGACGGACATCTGGTTCTGGTTGGATTGCCTTCCGAACCGTTCACGGTTTCGACCTTCAACCTCATCAGAGGACGTCGCTCGCTGGCAGGCTCCGTGATTGGCGGAATTGCAGAAACCCAGGAAATGCTTGATTATTGTGCCGATCACGGAATCACGTCCGACATTGAGCTCATCCCGATTCAGAAGGTCAACGAGGCCTACGTCCGCACCGTGAAGGCTGATGTGAAATACCGCTTTGTAATTGATATGGCGTCTCTCGAAATGCCTTAGGGCTCAATGGAAAACGCTCAACTGACTCCGGAAGTGATGATGGAGGTCGAGACATGGCCCAACATGTAGGGTTGTTGACCGCGGGGGGTGACAGCCCGGGCTTGAACGCCGTCCTGCGCGGCATCGGCAAGGCGGCGATTGAGCGCTTCGGCATGCATGTCATCGGATTTCGCGATGGATTCCGTGGTCTTATGGAAGATCGCACCGTGGACCTGGATGAGGAAACTCTCTCGGGCATCTTGACTGTCGGCGGAACGATCCTGGGAACGAGCCGGGACAAACCCCATCGCATGCCCGTCGGCTCACGAATCCTGGACATGACCGACATCATCATCAGGAACTACCATAAACACAACCTGGACGTGCTGGTTTGCCTGGGAGGAGGCGGCACTCAAAAGAACGCATACCGTCTCCTGCAAAAGGGACTGAACATCATTACCTTGCCCAAAACCATCGATAATGATGTGGCCATGACCGATGTATCCTTCGGTTTTGACACCGCCCTCACCATTGCCACGGAGGCTATTGACCGGCTGCACAGCACGGCCCACAGCCACCACCGGATCATCGTAGTGGAAACCATGGGGCACAAGGCCGGCTGGCTTGCGCTCGGGGCCGGCCTGGCCGGCGGCGCCGACGTGATTTTAATTCCCGAAATTCCCTATGATGTACGCAAAGTCGGACAGGCCATTATCGACCGCAGCCGCGCCGGGAAACACTTCAGCATTGTCGCCGTTGCGGAGGGCGCGATGCCGAAGCCGGGCACCGACACTTTAGGGAAAGCGAACAAAAAACTCTTGAACGGAAAAGCCCGGGGCAAAGCTGCGGCTGTCCACGGTACGGAAATGGGTGCGAAGCAAGTCGGGCACGCCATGCGACTGGCTCAGCAGCTGGAGACACTCACTGGCCTGGAATCACGAGTCACCATTCTCGGATATCTTCAGAGAGGAGGCACTCCGTCGGCAGGTGATCGCCTCCTTGCCACCCGGTTGGGGACGGCTTGCGCCGCCTTAATTCATGAGGAAACCTACGGCGTCATGGTTGCGTCGCGCGGGGAGGGGACCAAACCGGTACCTCTGAGCGAAGTCGTCGGCAAGAGAAAGACAATTCCCCGAAATCATGCCTGGGTCCAAAGCGCGCGCCTGGTAGGAACCAGCCTCGGCGATTGAAGGTGCCAAATGTATTAATCTTTACTTAGATTCGAAATTCGAGATTCGAGATTCGAAATTTTAAAATCACGAATCACGAATCTCGAATCCCTGATTTCCTGGCGTCTTGGCGTCTGATTTGGTCGCGGCTATGCTGCCTCAAGTTATTCGTGGCCGCTTTTTTCCCGCACTGTCTGAATCGCAGCTGCTGGAGAATCCCGGGCACTTTCAGCGCCAATCCATGCTATCCTCATTTCAGCAGCTCGAAGCGTTTTCCCACGGAGAATCGAGGTTCCCATGAGACGGAAAATTCTTATCCTGATGCTGGCCGCATTCGGCGTTGTAGGGATCGCAATTTTTTCCCACCCGGCAAAGACGAGTGCTGCCAACTCGAGGTTCGAGGTGTCGTTCCCGCGGGCGCTAGGCCAGGGACCGATCAGCGGCCGCATCTTCGTGATCATTTCGAAGAATGGCCAGGGCGAGCCGCGAAATCAGGCAGGCGGATACGGCCAGTCCGTGCCATTTTTCGGTATGGACGTCGATGCCATGAAGGCCGAACAGAACGCAGAGATCGACGCATCCGTGCTCGGCTACCCGCTGAAAAGTCTGAACGAAATCCCGGTTGGCGACTACTACGTTCAGGCGGTGATGAACGTCTATACGCAGGTCCATCGCAAGGACGGACACACGATCTGGGTGCACATGGATCAGTGGGAAGGCCAGCAGTGGAACCGGTCGCCGGGCAATCTATTGAGTGAGGTGCAGAAGGTCCACCTCGACCCCGCCGCGGGCTTTGACGTCGGGCTGAGTTTCGCGAGGAAGATTCCGGCGGTGCAGGTGCCCGAGGACACTGCGTGGGTCAGGCGCGTCAAAATCCAGAGCAAGATGCTGTCGGAATTCTGGGGATATCCGATGTACATCGGTGCGACGGTGCTGCTACCGAAAGGCTTTGACCAGAATCCGGACCAGAAGTATCCGGCGATTTACAGCCAGGGACATTTCGGGCTTGGCGCCCCGTTCGGCTTTAGTGAGCGCGCACAACCTCCGCAGGAAACCGAAGCTCAACGTAAGGCGCGGTTGGCACGCAACGGACGCGAGTCTCCTTCTGAGTTTAATCAAGCCTGGACATCTGACAATTTCCCTCGCATGGTGGCGGTGACGTTCCAGCATCCAACGCCGTACTACGACGACTCCTATGCGGTGAACTCCGCGAACAACGGCCCCTACGGCGACGCGTTGACGCAGGAACTGATTCCGTACCTCGAGCAGAAGTTCCGGATCGTGTCGCGGCCCGAGGGTCGTGTACTGACGGGCGGTTCGACGGGCGGATGGGAATCGCTTGCGCTTCAGGTCTTCCACCCGAAGTTTTTCAACGGAACGTGGACGATGTACCCCGACCCGATCGACTTTCATCGGTACCAGATGTCGGACATCTATAGGGATGACAACGCGTTTACAATTCCGAACGGTGATTGGGCCACGCTGGAGCGTCCACTGTCGCGCGATGCTGCCGGCCAGGTGACACTGACGATGCGGCAGATGAACCAGCTCGAGGCCGTGCTCGGAAGCAAGGTGCGATCCGGACAGCAGATCGCGGCATGGGATGCGGCCTATGGCCCGACTGACGCCGAAGGTTATCCGCGGCCGTTGTGGGATCGCATGACCGGCAAGATCGACAAGGAGGTCGCCGCGTACATGCGCGACAACGGTTACGACCTCAGCTACAACATCCAGAAGAACTGGCCGACCATCGGCAGAGATCTAGCCGACAAGATCCATATCTACGTCGGCGACATGGACAATTACTATCTCAACCTCGCGGTCTATCTGCTCGAGGATTATATGAAGACAACCATTGATCCTCCGGCACACGCGGAGTTCCAATACGGCCGCCCGCTGAAGGGTCACGGATGGCAGCCGATGGCGAACGCGGAGTTGATTCGAATGATGGCCGAGCGCATCAACAAAACGGCTCCCGGCCTGGTGATCACGCGCTGAAGAATAACGGGGACAGTCACGAATGGCGCTGAGTTACGGAACTCCGAAGGAGCGCCAGCCCAGCGCGCAAGCCCCATGAGCGTTAAATTAAGCTACTTCCACCACGTGGACATGGACCTGGACTTGGACATGGACGCTCTTACACTCGACACATTTTCGAGAGCATCCTGATGGAAAGGGCTGCACAGCGGAGTGAGTCTCCCAAAGCGCGCAGCGCGGCAATAAAAGCAATGGCAGCTGGAAGCGGTAAGAAACAGACGGCAGCCTGCCAAACGGCAAGCCTGCGAAAGTTCTCGTCGGGCAGCATGGACCAAATCTACGTTCAGGTCCAAGTCCACGTCCACGTGGAGGAAAGGGCTTAAGTTAACGCTTATGGGCCTCACGCCCGGGGCTGATTAAACAGGCCACTGTAAAGCGTCGCTTGACACGTTACGGCCTTTTTGGGTAACATGGTTTATGAAGATCCGAAACGTGGCCCATCGCGGACTGCGTCGCTTCCTTCAGCGCAATGATGCTTCCGGCTTGGCTCCGCCTGTCGTGGAGAAGGTCCGCAACATTCTGACCTTTTTGCAGGAGATGGCAGACACCCAGGAACTTCGCGACGTCCCGAGCTGGAACGCGCACCAGCTCACCGGCGAGCGCAAGGGAACATGGAGCCTAGCCGTCACCCGCAACTGGCGGATCGCGTTCCGAATTGATCAGGCCAAGGGAGAAATCCTCGACCTGGATTATGAGGATTACCACTGAAGGGAGATGCAACCATGATGCGCATGATACGCCCCGCCCATCCGGGACAGTTCATCAGGATGGAAGTGATCGAGCCGCTTGGTCTCTCCGTTACCGATGCCGCCAAGGCTCTCGGCGTGACCAGGCCCGCTCTTTCCGCGCTTCTGAACGGCCGCGCCGCACTCTCGTCCGATATGGCGCTGCGGATCGAAAAGGCTTTCGGCCCGAAGATGGACACCCTTCTCCGGATGCAGACCGCCTACGAGATCGCCGCGGCCCGCGACAGACAGGGAGACATCAAGGTCAAGCGATATGTGGCGAAGCCACCCGCCCCCCATGACGTGGCCTGCCCGACCCTACGGTAGCCCGGCAGAGACCTTCGACGCTTTGAAAATCCGACAGACCAAGGGACAGGGGCTGACGCCCGGGGGGACGGGGACTGACGACGGCAGCTGCTTAAAAGCGCTTGCAGAACCGCAGGTCAGATGCCTCTTTGAGGGGTTTAAAACAAAAATCGGAGGCCGATTTTTCAATCTAAGGCCTGCATCCGATGCGTTAGAGTAATCCCCGAGTGTATGTGTCCCA
>JBEKYG010000005.1:0-26284 GCA_049511215.1 Acidobacteriota bacterium
GTTCTTGCCGCCGTCGCGAGTGAGATGGATGAGCCCGTTGCTCGTGCCGGCCCAGATCACAGCCGAGGCGACAGGCGAGACCGCCAACGACTGGATCGAGCCGCCGCCAGCGGAAGCGGCTGCTGGCGCCGGTCCGCCGGGAAGAGCGACAAGATCAGGACTGATCACGCTCCACGTTTGTCCGCGATCGGTCGAAGCGAGCACATACTGGGGGGCCAGGTACAGCGTGCGGTCGTCCTGCGGAGAAAACGCCAGCGGAGGCGCGCCTCCAAACCGATCGGTCGGCGTTGGCTGATAAAGCACCACGACCTGACCGGTCGTGCGGTCGAAGCGGCGCAGCACGTGATACCAGCCCTGCGTATACATGTAGCGCTTGTCGAGCGGATCGGCGATCAGGAATCCGTTTTCAAACCCACCGGCGGTCGACCAGTCGCTCGGGCGGATCTCGCCAAAATCGGTACGGCTCGGCACGCAGGCCGTGCCTGAGTCCTGCTGCGGTCCGCAGACGTGGTATGGGAAGTCGTAGTCCGTCGAGACGCGGTAGAACTGGCCGTTGACCAAGCCGTAGTAGGGAGAGAACGACTCGCCGCCATCCACGGAAATCGCCGCTCCCTGATCGACGCCCGCCAGCATCCTCCTGGAGTTCGTGGGATCGATCCAGAGGAAGCGCGGATCCGCGCCGCTCGGCGCGCCCCAGAACGCCGCGACATGCTGGCCCGCGTCCGTCGAACGGTACATCGCGGTGCCCATTAGGTAGACGACATCAGGGTGCTGTGGGTCCGCGTATATCTTGCCCCCGGCGCTCGCCAGTTGCCGCGTGCCGAAGATCCACGTCTCCCCGCCATCGTCTGAGCGATACAGCGCCCGGCCTCCGGCGCCGCGGCCGCCGCCCGCCGTCGCGTACAGCCGGCGTCCGTGCGTGCCGGACGAAACCGTGAAGGCGGAGATGCGCGCGCCGTCCGGCAGGCCGCGTCCGCTGATCGGCTGCCAGTTCACACCGCCGTCGGTGGACTTAAGAACATCGGTGCTCGAGCCAGCGGCGGGTGGCGGCGCGGTGGCACCTCCAGCACCGGCCGTGAGTAGCGCATAGACGATCTGTGGATCGAAGTAGTCGATCCACACGTCGGAGGCGCCGGACGATCCGTCCACCGGGAGCACGCGGATCCACGAACGGCCGCCATTGCTCGATCGAAACACGCCGCGCTCGCCGGCGTCCATTACCGCCGTAGTGCCGGCCCCTGCGCCTCCCCGGGCACCGCCTGCTCCGGCGGCGCGCGGACCCAACGCTGCGACGAGCACAATGTCGGCGTTCCTCGGATCGACGACGATGCCGCCGATGTACCGGGAGGATGTGAGACCTATGTTCGTCCACGTCTTGCCGCTGTCGATTGATTTGTAAACGCCCTTGCCAGTCGTGAACGACCATCCTGACTGATCGCCGGTTCCGACATACACGACCTTCGGATCCGACGGCGCGACCGCGACAGCGCCGACGGATGCGACCCGCACGTCATCGAAGATGGGCTTCCACGTGACACCGCCGTTGGTGGTTTTCCACACGCCTCCTTCCGGCATTCCCGCATAGTACGTCGTAGGATCGCCAGGCACGCCTGCAGGCGCCGAGACGTACCCGGAGCGCGGCGGCCCGATCGAGCGCCAGCGGAGTTCGGCGAACCAGGACGGACTCACCGGCTGCCCGCGGACCGTTGCCAGGGCAAATACGGCGGCAGCGGCGATCACGAGCGCGGTCACGCGCATGACGCGTGAACCGCCAACCGCGGTGCGAACAAACACGTGGCGCATATGGACTCCTTGCGATAGACGACGGGCAAGATGGTGGCGCGTAGTCTAGGAGCCTGTCCGAGAATTAGGAGGGGCCGCGTTCCGAGCGCCGCGGGGGCAGATGCAAGGCGGCGCGACGCAGGCGATGTCTCGGTACATCGTCGAGGAGCGCCAACGCCGCGGATGCCCCCGCGCCGCCGGAACCCGAAGGGCGCATGGGGGTTGCGCGGCGATCGCTGCGTTGCTCGTCGTCGACGATGTGCACCGACATCGCCTCCTCCTCGCGCCTTGAACTCGCCGCGCAAGCCCCATGCGCGCGACCCCTCCTAATTCTCGGACAGGCTCCTGGGTTTTGCACGCTCCCAGATTCTAAGTGGGTACTAGCGCCATGTTCGGGGCGGTGCAGAATACGATGGGGGGTTATTTGAAAATTATAGAGGACGTCTCCGATCGCCTGCCGTTTCAGCCCGCCGCTTAAGGTGTGCGGCTTTCCCAGCTTGCAAGTCCTGCCATGGTGAACTGGAAACGGCGGAATTCGCCGCCGAATTTGGTATGCAGCGCTTGAATGACTTTATATCTCGTGTTTCCCGGGCAGTAGAACATGAAAAAGCCTCCCCCACCCGCACCGGAGAGCTTCCCGCCGGTTGACCCGTTTTGAAGGGCGGTTTCGTAGATAGCGTCAAGCTGGCTGTTAGAAACCTTTGAGGTCGTCGCCTTCTTCGCCTCCCAGCCCAGGTTAAGCATTGGCCCGATCTTGTTCAATTCGCCCTTTAAAAGGGTTTCCTTGAGTGCATAGGCCTGGCGCTTAAGCTCGTGCATAGCCTGGAGGTGGGAGTTCTGTACGCCGCTAACGTTTTCTTCCTGGTCCTTGATGATGTCGGAGGAGTAGCGGCTGATAAGCGTGTAGTAGAGAAGTATGTTGAACTCGAGTTCCGAGACGTATTCGCTCTTTATGCGGAGCGGGTTAACGATTACGTTAACGTCGTCCTTGAACTCCATGAAGTTGAAGCCTCCGAAGACCGCCGCGTACTGGTCCTGCTTACCCCCGTCCTGGGCGAGGTCCACCCGCTCGATCCTCCAGGCGAGCTGAGCGATGTCGTACTCGCCCAGCGGAAGCTTCAGCCATTCGACAAAGCTCCCCAGAATGGCAACCACGAGTGTCGAGGAGGAACCAAGGCCGGAACCTGGAGGGGCGTCCACCCAGGTCGCGATCCTGAAGCTTAGCGGTTGTCCGACAAGATCCTTCACCACCCGGTTGTATACAGCTTGAATGAGCGTCATTTTCCCGGCCGGTTCGAGATGCATTGCGGACGGGAATTCGGCCTCGATCCCTTGATCGATGGATTCGATGACGATCCTGCCGTCATCCGTAGGCGTGATGCTGGCGTAGGCGTAGAGGTTGATGGTGGCGTTCATGATCGCTCCGCCGAATGCGGCGGAGTAAGTCGAAAGGTCGGTTCCTCCTCCTGCCAGGCCGAGCCTTAAGGGCGCTTTCGCGCGGTAGGTTGGCATACGGCTTATCTCGTCAGATAGACTGAGCCGGTTTTTACTTTTCCGCGCCAGTATTCGAGGAGGTCGGTCATAGTCTTCTCGAATGGGATGACCGGCTGCCAACCGGTGTGCTCGCGGAATTTCGAGGTGTCGGGCACCTGGAGGTCGGCGTCGATCGGCCGCAGGCGTTCCGGATCTACCTCGATCCGGACCTTGTTGGCGACGGTCGACCGGCTTATCAGGAATTTGAGCATTTCGCCCACGGTGCAGGAGTAGTTGCCACCGATGTTGTAATACTGGCCGGGAATGGGGTTGACGGTAACCAGCATGTAGTAAGCACGAACCGCGTCGCGGACGTCCGCCCAGGTCCGGAGCGAATCCAGGTTTCCCACTTTGATCACCGGCTCGATAGTGCCAACTTCTATCATAGCGATCTGCTTGGCGAAGGTGGATTCGGCGAAGACGTCGCCGCGCCTCGGGCCCGTGTGAGTGAACATCCGAGTCGTCATTGTCTTCATCTGGTAAGCCTGCGCGTAGAACCGGCCCACCAGGTCAGTCCCCACCTTGGAAATGGCGTAAGGCGACGCGGGATGGAAGGGGACTTCCTCTCCGATGGGTATGAGTTCCTTGGGCACACGTCCGAAGACCTCCGACGAGGCGCAGACATGTATGACCGCGTCCGGCGCATGGCTTCGCAAGGCTTCGAGGAGATTCACGGTCCCGAGGATGTTGGTATTCAGGGTGTCGATGGGGGAATCGAAACTCGTTTTCGGGTAACTCTGTGCGGCGAGGTGGAAGACGTAATCGGGTCTCAGCTTTTCGATGACGCGAATCAGGGAGATTGAATCGTTCAGATCCCCCATGTGGAAAAATACCCCGTCCTTCTTGTTCACGCGATCCAGAAGGTGGGTCACGTTATCCAGGGGGCTTCTCCACCGGCACATGCCGTGCACTTCCCAATCGGTGTTTTCCAGTAGGAAATCGGCCAGATGGGAGCCGACCATACCTGTAATACCCGTGATCAGAGCTTTGGGTGCCATCCTGGTCCCTCTTTACTTGGTTCCCCGCGCTTCGGGACTGGCGAATTCCTTCTTAAGCGCTTCGTTGATCGTGACCGGTTCGCGTCCGAGCACTTCCTTAAGATAAAGCGATCTTAGAGCTATCCGCCTCGGCCGGGCCGCGAAAAAACCGGGATCCGGTTCCGTCTTTATTATTTCGAGGCCAGGGGCTACCCATTCCCGGTAGGCTTCAGCCAGATCAAAGCGGGAGACACACCTCAGCCCGATCACGTTTAAAACTCTTGCCTTCAGAACATCCCAGTCTTTGGCGACGGCCCTCGCGGCGTCCACGACGTCGCCCACGTGAACAACGTTCCGCCAGAGCGAGTCGTAAACCTCGGCGGCGATCCCCTTTTCGAAGCAACCGGCGAGGTAGCTCAGGAAACGATCCTCGCACGAGAGTACATAGGACAAGCGAAATGTTTTGAACGAACTATCGGCGGCGAATGTTTCCTCGACGCGTCTCTTCATAGCCGCGTAATTGCTTACGGGCGCGCATATCGAGTTTTCATCCGCCGGGTCATCCCGTTGCCAATATACCACGTCGGAAGAGAAAAATATAACCTTGGCCCCTCTTGCCAAGGCCCTTTCGATGAAGACGGAGGTGTTGCTGACGTTTATCTCCCAGGCGAGCGCGGGTTCCCGCTCGCAGAGATCCGGCGACGAGATCGCTGCCAGATGAAAAACAACATCGCCCGCCTTAAATTCTCCATAGGGAAATTCAAGAGGGCGCAGGAGTTCCAGATCCAGGTCCGCGCCGCTTTGGTCTATCGTGACAATCTCGGACCCCAACTCCGCCGTGAGCCTTCTCCCAATGCCGCCGAAAGCGCCGGTAACGAAAATCCTCCTCACGCAAGGTTCTCCAGATTTTTATAGAGGACGACCGAAGCGGCCTCAAACTCGGATTTTTCCATTATCTAATGATTGGCCCTTTCGGCCATAGCCTCACGTCACCGGACCCATGAGGTAGTCCAGCGTATTATCAGGAAATCTCTTCCAGCGGGTGCGAAGAATGGCATGGATTGGGCCGAAAAGTCTACTGAAATATCCCTGCGCTCGGGATCGGCAAGATCTAGGTGTTCGTGGGAAGATTCGCGCCTGACCCGTTGTGGTCAGTTTAAGGTTGACTCCTGATTTTCAGCTCCCGTTTGTTATAATTGGCCCTTTTAGAGGAGGCTCGGTCATGAGAGTGTCCATAAGGATCTGCACCCGCCAGGGTTGCTCGTCTTGGTATCCCTGGCGATCTTCGTTGCGGGCGCCTTCTTCCGTTGGATAAAATGTGAATTCGTGGATGTGTTGTGATGCCCTTAATCCAGGTTCAACACCTTTCCAAAAAATATAAGATTTACCACCAACCCTCGGACAAGCTGCGCGAAGTTTTACGCCTGACCAAAGGTGCGCGGCATAAAGAATTCTGGGCGTTGCGGGACATCTCCTTTGAAGTGGACAAAGGACAAACCCTCGGCGTCATTGGCCAAAACGGTTCCGGAAAAAGCACACTCCTGCAGATTCTGGCCGGGATCATGCGCCAGACCGTGGGAGATTGCTATGTTGCTGGGAAAGTCTCCGCCCTGCTGGAGCTGGGCTCGGGATTCAATCCGGAGTTTACGGGCCGCGAAAACGTTTTTATGAATGGAGCCATTCTCGGCGTGGACAAACGCCATATGCAAGAGCGCTTCGACGCCATTGCGGCCTTCGCCGAAATCGGGAGTTTTATGGAACAGCCGGTAAAGACTTACTCGAGCGGCATGTTCATGCGGCTTGCCTTCGCGGTCGCGGTCAATGTCGATCCCGAGATTCTTCTTGTCGACGAGGCCTTGGCCGTGGGCGACCTCATTTTTCAACATCGCTGCATGCTCCGGATGAATCAGCTGCGCGCGAGTGGAAAGACGACGGTCCTGGTAACACATGATCTCACGGCCATCACGAAATTCTGCGACCGCGCGCTGCTTCTCGATGGCGGGCGCCTGATCGAGGATGGGTCGCCCGAAATGGTGGTGAACAAGTATAGGGCTTTGATCTTCGAACGCGAGCGCCGCTATGGCCAGCCCGGCGGAGAGGAAAGTCCAGCAACGGCAGGCGCCATTGTTCAATCGAGAGACATGCCGATCGTGCGCACGATTCCAAACATCGATCATCGATTCGGGAATGGCAGGGCAAAAGTAATCGGCGTCGAGTTGATGGATGCGAGTGGATGTCCAACGGGGGAAGCCTTCGGCGGTCGGAGCGTCATACTCCGCATTTCGGCCGAGTTTCTGGCAGATGTGGAGCGACCTATCCTGGGCTACACCCTGCGCGATCGCCTTGGGGTTGAGATTTCGGCCTGTAATACAACATATGCGGGCACCATTTTACCTGCCGCACGCAAGGGGCTGATTTATACTAGCGACTTTGAAATTCGCATGCCGTATATGGCGCCAGGTAGCTACTCGTTCTCCCCTGCCGTGGCGGAAGGCGACGTCCTCTGCCATGACATGTGCGATTGGATCGATAATGCCCTCGTGTTTTCCTTGCGGGTCGACCAGCTTCTCTACGGCATGCTCAAAATGGATGTCGACGTGCGCACTTACTCTTCAGACCAGCCAGTGGGCAACGCATGAAATAAAGCCACGAAGCATTGAGCGCAGCCAGCGGGCACAATCAAAGGAAAATCTTGGATTGTGCTTCCGCCGGCCAGGCATCAGCTATCGGCACGATGAAGGCAAAGTCGGACGAGAGCTAATGCTCCCAGCAACAGTTCTGGGGTGGCTCAGGCCGCCGGTATGGACTGCTATCGGACGATAAACTTGTTGAAGGAGCAGTATTCGTACAAGCTCCAGCGCCTTATGGGCCGAATCCATTAGATCATTTAGGCTCGTGACTCGTTGAGCCGTTATCGTTTTTGACGGAATAGTCACGTGTGCGCAAAATGAATTTGACCGCTTCAGGAAACGTGCGGCATTCAAAATCCGCCTTTGCCGCAGATTTTTTCTTCTCCTCCTCGACCACGGCCTCGTGCACCGCCTCAGGAATGAGCACGGCCTTCAGTCCAACCGCTTTTCCCGCCTCGATGTCGAGCATGTGGTCACCGACTATAAATGACTGCCTGGGGTCTATATGCAAGTCGGAGATAGCTTTCTGAAGCATGCCCGGTTCGGGTTTCCTGCACGCGCACTTCTCATCCGGATGGTGCGGGCAATAATAGATGGCGTCGATGCGACCGCCCGACTCTTCAATGAGCGAATGGAGACGCTTGTGGATTTCTCCAAGCATTTCGTGGGTCAAATTGCCGCGGGCGATTCCCGACTGGTTGGTGATGATGATGATGAGAAAGCCGCTTTTCGCAAGCGTGGCGATGCCCTCCGCAACGCCGGGGTAGAGTATGAGATCGGACGGTGTTGCGAGATAGTGAACGTCGACGTTTATGGTTCCGTCGCGGTCGATGAAAACCGCCTTGCGTGGGTTACAGAGTCGTTCCAGGCTCGAAGCTTTCAAGACACCTCTGCGGAGCCGGCACCAAACGATCAGCAACCACGCCAAACGGAAAGGAAGCATTAGGAATTTGATCAGTCGGGATAGCGAGATACATGTGCGGCGGAAACCCTGCGTCCCAGGTTCGATAGAACTTGCCGCTTTCTGCATACATTACTCGCTTCGGATGCACGGATCCTATAAATGATCAAATTTATCATCCATCAGCTGCAATCGCCAGAAAAGCGGAAATGCAGGGAGCAGTCGAGCTACCGAGTTATCTCGGGATTGCTCCAGGCGAACCAGTCACCGGTTGCATCTCCCTGCGGCCCTGGCTTGGTTTCAAAGCTGATCTTGATATGCTTACCTGCGTATTTGGCTAAATCCACCGATTCATCGAACCACCTTTTGTCGGCGGTGTTGTCCACGGGATTGAGAAACTTTCTATAAACCACTTCCGCTGCGCCATCGGCCTCGACGGTGATCACCCCCTCGGCTCCATCACCGACGGTCGTATTCATCCCGACGCCGAACTTCAGCTTGGCTTCCTTGCCTACCTGGGGGACATCAAACACTATCTTTGCGAATGCGAGCGTTATCATGACTTGCCGCTTTTCTCCGCCAACCGCAAAATCCTTTAGGATCAACACAGGCTTTCCTGTGGGTGTGCTCGGATCGCTTGCCGGCGTGATTATTCCGGAGGCGAAATTATCCATTATGGAATAGGGCTCACTATTGGGCGATTCGGTATTTGAGCCTGAGCAGCCCGCTAGCGCGAGACAGAGCACCAAAACCGAGAGGATTCGTATGTCGAGTTTCATTCTCATTAGCCTTTAGGTCTAAGGCGATCACCGTCTTGGTCGGAGCCAAGGCACTATTTCCGTTGCCTCAAGGATGTGATCGCGTCCCCGAACAGAAGGGTGTTATATGCGAACTCCAGAACCAGCGCCGCACGGTAGTGTTCTATTATAAAAACGCCCAATTATAAAGGATTGCGTCCACCAAGACCGAACTCATGCTATCAAATGCAGGCAGCGGCTGCAACGGTGAATCGGTTTTGACTGACCGTTCTAACTCCGACCGGTTATGCTTGGAAACACTCAACTTCGAGCTTCCGCGATTCAGACCGTGGCAGCGACGGTGTAGGATGAGTGCCACCGTTGCGACATTCGGAGTTTTTGAGGCAAAAACGAAATTTTCCGAACTCTTGGAACGGGCGAGTCGTGGTGAGGAGATCACGATTACCAGGCACGAAAAGCGCATTGCCCACCTCGTGCCCATCCATGTCTCCAGTTTAGGGGACATTGAGCAGGCATTCCAGTATCTTGCGGATGGCCTGTGGTGATTACATCGCCCTTTGAATCTATGGCTTTGCTTCCAAGCGTTGTGCGGGCTTTGAGACGGGGAGGTTCGAGAACCAGGAGCGCATTTCTTGAGTTGTGATGCGGCGTCGGCGCTGTAAATCTCTGCGCAGGCGCCAGGCGTGCGGAAAGGCTTTGACGAGCAGGGGGAGTGCCCGCAATGATGAAGGCTCCCGCAGCAGGACGCAGCCGAGCGCAACGACGTCGCGGGCGGTAATGGGCAACAGGAAGCGCGCATAAGTGCCCGCGTCCATATTCTTAATGCGCAGGAGAAACCGGTTCTTGAAGGAATGCATATTGATTTCGGCCGGCAGCGCAGCCCGCCGCTCGGGCAGCACCCTGCGCACATGGAAAGCACGCGCATCGGGCACGTAGAGACAGCGCCAGCCCAGCCATTGGGCGCGCCAGGCCAGATCGGCGTCCTCGCGAAAGGCGAAGAATGCCTCGTCGAAATATTCTCCTCCGGCCTTGACTTCCTCCAGCATGGCGCGGCGGTAGAAGGCGGCGGCGCCTGAAGCCCCGAAGACATATTCGCAGGCCTGGTATTGGCCCCGGTCGGGCTCCCCGGAACCGCGATCTAAATGACGCTGATTCGGCGTCAAATAAATTCCCGTGGTATCGAGAATGTGTCCCGAGAGCGGCGTAGCAGCGGCAGCCGCGCGCTCTGAATCGGTTTGCCAGCGCCGGAGCTTACCCGTTGCTGATCCTGCCTTGGCATCCGCATCCAAGGCGCGGACCATGATCGCAAGAAAGTCCGGATCGAGCACTACGTCAGGATTGAGGACCAGGACGTAGTCCGATGGGATAGCACCGATGATGCGGTTTTGGGCGGCGCAAAAGCCGATGTTTTTGTCTGAACTGTGGATCCTTGCCAGGAGATCGGCATGTTCATAGGCGATTTTGATCGACGCGTCCGCGGAAGCGTTGTCCCAGAGACAAGCGACAAAATCGCGCCAGGTCTGCGCCTGCAGGCTCTCGAGGCATTGTTTGAGATAGCGCGCCGAGTTGTAGGTGACGATACCGATCAGCACGCGCGGGGTCATGAGGTTGCCCCCTGCGTGCCTGCGAAGTGGCGCGCTGCTCTCCAGTAAGAGCGAGTGGCAGAGGTTGCGGCGCGGCCACGCAACGGCGTACCCAGTCCCGCCAACAGGGCACGCAGATATAGGCCCACGATGATCAAGCGGCGCACGCGGGCTGCCGCGGGTTTGCCATGGTGCTTCTCAAAGTAGCGGAGCTGATTGGCGTGGAAATACCGCAGGAATTCCTCCTTGGTCAGGTTGCTCAAGCTGGCTCCGCCTTGATGCAGGAAGCTCGCTCGTGGCTCGAAGACGATCCGGCCGCCCGCATTGGAAATGCGCCTGCAGAGATCGACATCCTCGAACCAGGCCGGCCGGAACTGCTCATCAAAGCCGCCAAGGGATTCGAGCGCCGCACGCCGCACCATCAAGCAGGCTGCGGCGGGCTGGTCTACGTCACGGGGTGAGTTGTGATCCCAGTCGGCCATTCGGTAGCGGCGAGTCCAGCGGTTGTGCGGCCAGACCTCGTCGAGCAGCAGCATTTCGGCCGCGACCGAGCCGATGCTGGGGAAAGCGCGCACATTAAACCCGGCCTGCGGGGCTCCCGCGGCGCCGAGCAGGCGCCCGCCCACGGCCCAGACCGCTGGATCGCTCTCCAGCCGCTGAGCCATGATTCCAACCCCGTCCGGAAAGCACTCGACGTCCGGATTCAGAAACAGGTCCTTATCCCCTTGCCCGGCGCGCCAGCCCTGATTGCAGGCCGCCGCGAATCCGGCATTGTGCTCATTTCGCAGCGGCATCAAAAAGTGGCTGGTTCTGCCGGCAAATTCGAGACTGGTGTCTGTTGATGCGTTGTCAACGATCACGATTTCGCAGCCTGGAGCATGCTTTCGAATCGAAGCGACGCACTTCTCCAAGAGCGGGCCGGAATTCCAGTTGACGATCACGATGGAGACCATTCGGAGTCCTGTATCAGAACTGCCGGAAATACCATGCCAGAAAGCGAGAGGTGCCCGAACCCGGGCTCACGTAATCGCGGCGCGCCATGTTCTCCGATTCGAGGATGGAGCGCCAGAGCCCCTTACCTGAACTCTTCCAGAGCAGGCGCAGATCGCGGCGCCGGCCGAGCATGACTGGCGCCAGCGGGACCACTCCAGCCAGGCCGCGGAGATAGCTCAGCAGTCTGCCGTGCGCGGCCACGCGTCCAAGCCAGAAGACTTGCGCGACCAGGATCATCGGCAGGCAACGCCACAGAATTCGCGCGGGCTCGCTCTTCAGCAGGAGCAGGATCGCGTTGCGCGTGCGCAGGCGAACCGCCAAAGGCGCGAACTCTCCGCCGCTGGTCGCGCCCCCGAAATGAAAAACCCTGGCACGCGGCACATAGTAGCCGCGCGCGCCGGCCGCCTGCAGGCGCAGCCCAAGCTCCACATCTTCCAGGTAGGCGAAGAACTGCTCGTCGTATCCATGAGTTGCTTCGAGCACGGTTCTGCGATAGAGCGCCGCGCAGCCGCAGGCCGAAAAAATCGGGACTTCTCGACTGTATTCCTCGCCGTCCGGCTTTTCCTGACCGCGGCGATAACCAATGCCGGCGCGCAAAAAGCAGTCTCCGGCGCTGTAGATTTGCCCGCGGCAGTTGTAGTCCAGAATTCGGCAGGCGAGAAATGAGATGTCCGGATGTCGGGTGATCGCGGCGGCGCACTCGACCAGCCAATCGGCAGCCGCCTCCGTGTCGTTATTCAGGACCGCGATCCACTCACCCTGGGCGGCCTTGATTCCCTGATTAACCGCGGCGGCAAAGCCCAAATTGCGTTGCTGGGGCAGGATTCTGGCTTGGGGCGCCACGCGCCGCACGACCTCGAGCGAGTGATCGCATGATGCGTTGTCAACCACGAGTATCTCAATCTCAGGGTAAGTCTGCCGCATCAGGGATTGCAGGCAGGTCTCCAGGCAGACTGCGCCGTTATAGTTCGGGATAACCACTGAGATCAGCGGGCCGTCCGGCGTTGAATTCATCCCCGGATTATAGAGCATTTGTCATGCCGCTTAAGCAACCACGAAATACATGAGGCAGCATAACCGCAACCAAAATCTACCTTCAAGACCCAAAGGCTCAAAGACTCTAAGAAATCAACAATTCAAATTTCTCGAGTCGTGGAGACTTTGAGTCTTTGAGGCAAAAATCCTTGCCAACTGGGCAAGAATTTGCGGGTAAGTAGTCGTACGAAACGTTCGCGCCTCAGGCTGCGGAGGTTCTTCCAGGCGGCCCCAACTCCCGAGTGGCCGCGGATCGCGGCAAACGTCGGGTAGTCCTTGAAAAACTCCAGAATCTCCGGCCGATTGCGGCAGAAAAGCGTATCCCGCGGATTGGCAAAGGTAGGCCTCTCCCTCAACTGTTCGAGCGCGCGCAGAACTCGGTTGGGGTGGGCTGATCGGATTACAAGGACATTTTCAACAGAAGGGTGCTCGGGCCCTGGTTTGACGTGAGAGACCGATAGACCTTGCGTCCGACTCATGCCGTTTCCTTCAGCATCAGTGTTCGTGCAGTTTCAGAAACGCCCATGTGAGTCCGATACAGGTTGTCCAGCTGAGAGGCCGCGGCGTCCCAACTATAAAACTCCTCGGCTACCTTCCGGCCTGCTCGCCCCATGCGCTCTCTAAGTGCGGGATCCTTTAAAAGGGTAACGATGCGCGCGGCAAAGTCCTGGGCTGTGTCCGCAACCATGAGATTTTCGCCATCCCGATAACGCAAACCGGCACAGGCTACACTCGTAGCCACAACGGGTATCGCCATGCCCCATGCCTCCAGGATTTTTCCGCGAATGCCCACGCCGAGTCGCAGCGGCACAACGTACACCGAGCTATTGGCCATGAAGGGCCGGATGTCCGGCACGAAGCCGGTCACCTGGACACCGGGGATTTCTGCCAAGGAGAGGATGGCGGGCGCCGGCTGGCTGCCGATGATGAAGAGCTCGGTTTCCGGAACCTCGGCCCGGACAAGTGGGAGTATCTTGCTGCAAAAATAAACCATCGCATCGACGTTGGGATCATGTTGAAAGGCGCCCACGAAAACCAAACGAGCTCGGGTTGCCATCCGCTCCGGAGGGCTGAAGTAGTCCAAGTCGACACCGGTGTTGATCACATGGATCGGGACCGATGTGCAGAATCGTTTCAACTCCCGGCTGTCCGGCTCAGTCATACAGATTGCGGCATCGACCCGGCGCAGCAGCGCGACCTCGCGGTCGAGGACCTGGAGATAGTTGTAGAACCAGCGCAGTTTGCCCAGGAGAGTCGATTCCAGGCGGGCCCGCCGGGCGCAAGCCGCGAAGTCAACCTCGGGTTTAGTCAGCAGGGTAGGAATTCCCAGTGCCTTGTCGGCATAGCAGGCCATCTGGGTGTACTCGAGTTGAATCAGGTCGAAATCCTTATCTTCCAGGCAGTCCTGCATCGCCTTCTCCATCATGGGCGTCAGGAATTCGTCGAAGGGTTCATAAGGGAAAAACCGCAGGCGCCGCGGCGGTATGCGCCGCATAACGACGACTTTCTCGCAGATCGATTCGAGTTCGGGCAGGTATTCCCTTTCATCCTCGGTTTCGATGAATGTCAACAATGTGACGCGATACCGCCGGGCCATGCGGAGGAGCAGTTGATACATCCTGCCGGCGCCCGCATGGCGCCCGAGGTGCGGGAGATATGCGGTCATCCAGAGCACGCGCGGGGAATTCGCGCCTTCCGTCCGGCGGGGCGTCACGGCCGGACGCGGGCGAGCAAAGTAGAGGGCCGGCTTGGCGAAAAGCCGGAAGATTTCTGCATCGGTCCGGGATTCGCGGAAAGGCGCGCGCAACCTGGCAACCTGGAGCCTGCCGAGCCTGACGACGGCTCCGGGCAGGCTGCGCCAGATCGTCAGGCCGGAATCACGAGCCAGACGATAGCAATTCCAGGGGAGAAAGGCGCAATGGGAGAGAAGCAGCTTCCAGCTTCGAATGTTTTTCCAGATAAAGAGAAACTGGTTGCGCTGGATCAGCGTCTGCAGATCTGCGGGCGTAAAGCGACGGCTGGTGCTTGCGCGATGCCTATGATAGACAATCGACCCGGGAGCAAACAGCACGTCCCACCCCGCCTTCCAGGCCTGGAAGGAGAGGTCGGTGTCTTCAACATAGGCAGGGGAGAAGATGTCCTGGAACCCGCCCAATGCGAGGAAGCGCCCGCGATGAAAAGCAGAAGAACCGCCGCCCGCCCAGAAAGTAGGGTAGCGAGGACGGGACATCTTATTTTTTTCAACATCTCGGTGAGTGTAATCGATCAAGCCGCGGCGGTACTGCGCAGTGGTCCTCCCTGTTTCCTCGCGCCTTGCCGAGGGATCCTGAAGATAAATCTGGCTCGACACGGCAAAGGTTTTCGGACCAAACCCGTCCAGCAGGGGGCGGAGAAAACCGGGATCCACGACCATGTCGTTGTTGAGAAGTACGACAATATCATGCCGCGCGGCGCGAACGCCGGCGTTGTTTCCCTTTGTGAACCCGAGGTTCTCGGGAAGAGCCACAACGCGGACCTGCGGGAATGTAGCGTGGAGATACTCGACCGAGCCGTCGTTGCTGCCGTTATCAACTACTAAAATCTCATGAGGCCGCCCATCCCGGGCCACCGCTTCGATGACCGACGGAATGCCCTGAGCGAGCAGGTCCTCTCCATTCCAATTCAAAACGACGATGGAGGCGAGGCTGTCGGGAGGTAGCTCCTCAGCTGGCGCAGGCCGTTTGCGGAAATGTACCATGCGGTCGATGAGGTTCAATGCAAGCAAGACTACTGCCAGCAACGCGAGGAAGAGCGTTAACAGCAAGGTCAGGGTTGCCAGTATCGGGCGAGGCATCAGAATGAATCTCTTAGATCACGAAATACCTGGAATACACGAAATCCTGAGGGCGTACTTCTTGGAGACCAATCGGTTCATAAGTAGGTTGACATTTGGCGGCATCAAAAAGAAAGGAGAACACTCTATCCGTCGGTATCGGTATCGGGGTCGCAATCGCTATCGCAGTCGCAATCGGTTGTAGGGATCTGCAAAAGCCGATAGCGACTGCGATGGCGACCCCGATACCGATACCGATGATCCCCGCCGAAGTGAACACGACCTCCGTTCAGATCTTCATTTTTGGATCCAATGTCCACCTATTTATGAACTGATTAGTAAGTGATCAACCCGGATTGCCGGCATCACAGAACGTCCACAAAATCACGTTTAGTGTGGCGGAAGAACAGGCCGCCGGCCACGAACACCACCAAGGACGCCACTGCGAGCCACGAGAGCGAGTGCAAATCCGGCATTTTCAGGCGCAGCAGGCAGTCCCGGTACCCGGTAACGACATAAGCCAATGGATTCCACCGAATGACAAACGAATACCTTGCTGGGATCTTGTTCCCGGTATAGAAAATCGGCGTAAACCAGAACCAGAACGTCAGGATCACGCTGAGAACCTGCGAAACATCCCGCACGAAGACATTCAAGCTGGAAACAAACCAGGCCAGCCCGAGCGTGAACAGCATCATGAAGAACAGATAAACCGGGACCAACAGAATGAAAATGCTGATCTTGTGAATAAGCAAGATTATTCCCAAAAGGATCGCGAACCCGATCAGGTGATTGACCAGCCCCGCGAGCAGGATCGTCAGAGGGAGGATTTCCGTGGGGAAGAGGGTCTTGGTGATCAGGTTGGCATTGTCGATAATCACCGTGCTCGAGCGCTGGAGCGTATCCTGGAAAAAGAGCCACGGCAGAATGCTGCAGAAAAGAAACAGCGGAAAGTATTTCGTGCCGCTGTCCTCTTCATACGGCGCTTTGAAGATCACCATGAAAACAAAGGAATAGCTGGTGAGCAAGACGACCGGATTGATCACGCTCCAGAAGAACCCCATAAAAGATCCGATATATCGCGCCCTCAGATCGCGCACCACGAGGTTGCGGATCAGGTCGTGCTGGAGATAGATCTTATGGAGAAAATTGCTGAGGATAATCCACGGCGCTAGAGCCAGACTCATCCTCCCCCCTGCTTTCATTGCCAAACCTCCCTGAAGCCGGGCATTATAGCAGATCAGACCTCAGACATCAGACCTCAGACATCAGACCTCAGACATCAGACCTTTGGCTTATTGGATGAAGGTCTGAGGTCTAATGTCGGAGGTCCTTTTCCGATTAAGCCGGCAAATAGCTGCTCATATCGCGTGACAATGCTCGGCCACGAGTAGTTTTCCTCTGTGCGGGCACGGGCTGCCTGCCGCAATCCGGCGTACCTCGCTGGGCCGTCCGCAACGATCTGCAGGCAGCGCGCCAGATCTTCCAGGTCATTTTTGCGATAGAGTATGCCGGCGTCGCCAAGGACCTCGCAGTTCTCCGGAGTTTCATTCGCCACAATCAGGCTTCCCAGCCCCATGGCTTCGATCAGCGCCGGATGTGTCCCACCGACCTCCGTTGCGTGGATGTAACAGAAAGCATTGGCCATCAACTCTCGGTAACCTTCGCCATAGATCGCTCCCGGGAACGATATGCGCGGATCCCGGGTCTTCCTGAGTTCACGGATATAGTCCGCGGCGTAGGGCGCATCTCCGACCAGGACCAGACGTCGGGCAGTCTGGACCCGTTCGAATGCCCTGATGACCAGGTGGGCATTGTTTTCAGGCTCGAGACGGCTTACATAAAGAAAGTACTGCCCCGGCTCCAGGCCCAAACCATCCAGGGTTGCCCGCCCTCGCGGTTTTTCCATGATCGCGCCGTAGGGTATGAAGACCGACGGCACACCATATTTCTCCCGATAATAATCCTCAATGACCCGGGCGTCGGTAACGATGACGTTGGGAAACCAGAGGGAGAAGTGCTCCGACAGCCGATAGAAGTTTTTCCCCAGCCAGTTCCATTTCTTGCGCAACCTCTCAATGCCGTCGACGTTCACGACCACGGGAGTGCCGAAGACGCGGGGCAACCAGGCATACATGCTATTGGCTGCGTTGCAGATAAGGATCACGTCGAACCGCTGGAAGAGTGCATGCAAAACGGAGATGAAGGTGTGGACTACCGTGTCGGCGTATTTCCAGCGCAGGGTCGGCAGGACAACCAGGGTGACATCGCGGTGGCGGCGCAGCCCGCGCGGAATGTAGTGGGAACGGCCATAAACGATCACATCGTGGCCGCGGGCAGCCAGCCCAGCGCCGCACTCTTCCGCGAATGTCTCGAACCCTCCATAATTTGCAGGAATACCTCTCGTTCCCAGAATTCCGATTTTCAAGGTTTTCCATCCATCATCCAAAACTCCAAGCAACGCGATGAGTCTCGAGTTCCGGGAAACTAATCAGTTCGTAAATATTTTGATGTCTGGCTGTTCCGAAAATAAAGGAAAACCCTAAATCTGTCGGTATCGGAATCGGGGTCGCAATCGCAGTCGCAATCGGTTGTGTGGGTCTGCAAAAGCCGATAGCGACTGCGACCCCGATTCCGATACCGATGATCGCCACCCAAAGCAAACACAACCTCCGTCCAGATCCTCATTTCTTGATCAGATGTCCACCTGTTTATGAACTGATTAGTATTTGCGAACTGATTTGTATGTCCAAAAACAACATGCACTCGCTTGTTCCCTGGGCGCCTCTCCTGATTTTTGAACGGGCTCCTGGACCGGCCCATTACTTGTCACTCCGTACTCATCACTTGGGTTGCGTGAGGGGCGCTCATCATAAACAGGAACAGGGTGAGAACTTCGGAATCGCCGAAATTGTACTCAAACATACCTGCAGCCAGCAGTGCGACCCAAGCTCCGATTGCCGCGGCGGCGGCGAAGCCGGCCTCTCCCCCACCGCGTGAAGAGCGGAATACCAGAAACGCCTGCCAGCCCAACTGAACCATAAACCACAACCAGAGCACCAGACCCGGGATGCCGCGCTCGGCCGCGATCTGCAGAAAATTGTTGTGCATATGGATATACATCCAGTCCGGGAATTCGGATGTGCCCCGATAGTGCGGCGCCTCAGTACTGACTCTCTGTCCTACGCCGATCCATGGGTGAGTCTGGATCAGGCGGAATGCGGCGCCAAAAATCTCGATGCGGTTTCTCGTGTTGTTATCGGCCGGGTTCAGACTATTGCGCAGCCGCTGCTGGATACTTGCCGGCGAGACCAGGTAGAGCGCCAGGAGTAGCACGGCGAGTCCAAGGATGGCACGTGGACGCTTCAACAAAAGGACCAGTGCCACGCCGATGCAGGCGCCCAGCTCCGCGCTGCGTGTCTCGGAGAGATAGATGGCGGCAGCCAAAACCAACCCGAGCGGAATCACCCAGATGTGGTTCTTCCAGCCGTAGATCAGCGAATATGCGACCAGCGCGACCAGGGCCAGCATGAGCAATCCGGAGTAGGTCATCCAGATGCTCATGAATCCTTTGATTCGATTCATCGGATCGCGGTGGGGATTGATGATGAACTGGACAAGCCCGTCAACAGCAGAAACCCCAGCCACCGCGAATGCAGCATGATATATCCACCTGACCTTCCCCTCGCCTCGGGCAAAAAGAGGCACGATGATGAGTACGCAAAACAACCAGAGCTTTTTGATGAGGGCGTCGCGCAAGCTGCCGCCCCCGATGAGCGTCGCGGTGATGGTCCAGAGTAACAACAGCAGCAACGGCCACAGAATGGGTGGCGGTAGAGCAGCTCCTCGGTCCCGTTTTTTCCATTGTAGAATTGCTGCAAGGATTGCCAATGATAGAAGTATCTGAGAGGCAGCGATCGAAACCAGCACCAGTGAGACACCCCCAGCCAACAGCAGGAAGCTCACCAGTTGTTGCCGGTCCGTCAAGGATGATGGGAAAAAGTGTGCCGGCTGTTTAGACATCGACGATCCCTGAAGCAGGCGCAGAGCGATTGATAAAGGCGGAGCAGAGTTGCTCCATCTGAAGGATCATGCGCTGCAGAGTGAATTGTCTCTCCGCCCTCAGCCGTCCCTGCCTGCCCATGCGATATGCCTCAGCAGGATCGTTCCCAAGCCGCTGGATCGCCTGAGCGAGGGCAACCGGATCCGCAGGAGGGACGAGCAACCCGTTCTCGCCATGCTGCACCAATTCAGGGATGCCTCCCACATTCGTTGCGATGACGGGCAGTGATGCTGCCATCGCTGAAAGAATGGCGGAAGACAAACCCTCGGAGAGGCTAGGCAGCACGAAGCAATCGAACGAACTTAGATAAGGGATGGGCTGTTTCTGAAATCCGGCAAAATGAAAACAATCCTCAAGGCCATGGTCGCGCACACGGATTTCGAGGTCCCGGCGGCAGGCCCCGTCCCCAACCAGAACGAAACGCATGCGGGTGTGCACGTCGGGGATCAGTGACGCGGCCTCTATCAAATAGCAGAGACCCTTTTCCGAGCTAAAATGGGCTACTGTGCCAATCACCGTCGGCTCACCGGGACGCCGCAGGATGGAGGTCTCCCGCTTCGGGAATGGGGTCAGATCAATTCCCTCGTAGATGGTTCGGATGTGTGAGCCTGGTACGCCATCCGTCCGCAGCTGTTGCCGAATGCTTTCGGAGATGGCCACAATACAATCGCTCCCCCAATTGTATTTAAGACGCGTGATGAAGTTCTTTCTCAGAGGGAAATTTACGCGCCGAAAGACGATGCGTGCCTTTACGCGGAAAAGCCGGGAGGCCAGGATGCCTAAGAGAACCGGACGCGGCGTGTTGAAAGCCAGGATCTGCGGGCGGACTCGCGCTATGATAGCAAGGATACGGAGAAAGCCGATCGGACCCACTTCGCTTTTGATTGCCAGCGGATGGACGGTGACGCCGGCTTCGCGCGCGCGTTCCTCGAGGAGCGTCTGCGGGTGGCAGATCATGTCCAGCCGGTGGCCACGCACAATCAGACCGCGTAGAAGGGTAAGCAGTTGATCCTGCCCGCCCCTCCAAACGGGCTCGCTGTCTACGAACAGAAACGACATCATCGAAGGTATCAGCCGGGTTTCAGGATTTTACACCGTTCGGCGCCGGAGCGCGCGCCGCATGAACACGATACCAGTCAATTACTTTGACAAGACCTTCCCTCAGCGAGACGGCGGGCTCATAAGTCAGCATCTTTTTGGCCTTATCAGTGTCGGCGAGAGAGTGCCTCACATCACCCGGGCGTGCCGGCTCGTAGTTTGGTCTGCAACTGACTTTCAAAATCTGACTCATCTCATTAACGAGCTGGTTCAGGCTCGTCCGGCTTCCGCATCCTATGTTGAAGACCTCGCCAGCTGCCAGGGGGTGGGTTGCGGCAACCCAGTTCGCATCGACCACGTTACTGACATAGGTGAAGTCCCTGGTCTGCTCGCCATCACCATAAATGACCGGGGGGATGCCGGCAAGAAGCCTGGTGGCGAAGCGCGGGATCACGGCGGCATACTCGGATTTGGGGTCTTGGCGTGGACCGAAGACGTTGAAGTAGCGCAGACTAACGGTCTCGAGGCCATAGAGATGGTAGAAGAGCCTGCAATACTCCTCGGAAACTGCCTTGCTCAAAGCGTAAGGGGATAAAGCGCGCCCAGTGCGCGCCTCCGTCTTGGGGAGGCCGGGATCATCCCCGTAAACCGATGAGGACGAAGCCACCACTACACGCTTCACATGGGCGTCACGCGCTGCGACCAGCACCGACAGCGTGCCGCTGATGTTGGCCAGATTGGTAGCCTGGGGATCCGCGACGGAGCGCGGCACCGAAGGTATCGCGGCCTGATGAAAAACATATTGTGCACCGTCGAATGCCTGCCTCAGCAGTTCGGTCTCGTTGACGTCGAACCGGAGCACCTGAACCTTATCGGAATCTCGATCCGCCCACCCGGCAAGATTCTGTTCCCTGCCAGTACTGAAGTTGTCTACGATTGCCAGGCTGTGTCCCAGGCTCAAGAGATATTCCGCCAGATTAGAGCCGATGAACCCGGCTCCACCCGTCACTGCCATCTTCGCCATAGTCCTCTACCCCAACTCTTAGTTTCCACGCATCATGATCCCATTAGGGGAAGTATCTTAACAAAGATATGCTGAGGCTGAAAGCAGAACACGTTTTGGGATCTGTGCAACCAGGTAGGGAATCATCGGACCAACACAAAGACTCGAAGACTCTAAGGCTCGAAGAAATCCTAGGTTTTGAAACCTCCTTTGAGTCTTTGAGTCTTCGAGTCTTTGTGGTAAATGGTGAAGATCGGTCCTTTCCATGAGCACTGCGATTTCAGAGGGAGTGGCACGAATTCCGCAAGGTTTGGGGAAAACCGGCCGATTACAGATTCTGAATCAGACGGGTAGACAAAGAGGCCCGAGTGTTTTACCTTGAGGGCCTTTGCCGTGTTCCGCCTGTGGGCGATGCAGGTGGGGTCGAAAACATCGAGTTTTGACTGCGGAGGCGCATAGCGGGCTATCCCGGCGAGGCTCTTGAGGGAAAAGGACATGACCAACCACGATTGGGTTAGAGAGCTCCCCATTGCGATAACGGTGGTGAATTCCGAAGGTATCCTTCTCGAAATGAATGAAAAATCGGCCGCAGCCTTCGCTGCTGATGGCGGGATGGAGTTGGTAGGCAAGAACGTCTTGGACTGCCACCCTGAACCCTCGCGCACGAAGCTCCAGCAGCAGCTTCGGGAACCAAAGGCCAACGTCTATACCATCGAGAAGGCGGGGATAAAGAAGTTGATTTGCCAGACACCATGGCATCGCGACGGGGCATTCTCGGGCATAGTCGAACTCTCGATTGAGCTCCCCGCGGAAGTGCCACACTTTGTGCGGGACTGAGAGCGAGCGAAGCTCCAGGCTTGGTGCGCTTCAGAACACGCACATACATAATTATCCAGTCAGACAACCTTTTAAGGATGTTTAGTGTCTAATGGGGTGAGGCAGGGCAACAGGCACTCGATATCGGGGGGAAGGATATGGCCGCCAGCGCATTGAATCTCAACTACCCGCGCAATCTTCTGTACGAGGCTATCGTGGAGGAGATCCGGTCGTGGGCAGACCTACCCAGGCGGGTCTTTATGCAGGTCCACTATGCGGGAAAGAGCGTAGAGGAAATAGCCTGCCAATCGGGATGTGACACTCAAGAAGTTAAGCAGATTCTGGAAACCCACGAATCAAAGCTCCGCAAAGCACTGAGGACCTTCCGCATCGACTAAGGGTTCGCGCAAGAATAAGTTGGCATTTTGGCGCGAGCGCCTGGCGGGCAGATGCAAGGCGCCGCGACGCAGGCGATGTCGGTGCACATCATTGACGACGAGCAACGCAGAGATCGCCCCGCAACCCCCATGTGCCCTTCGGGTTCTGGCGCCGCGGGGGCATCTGCGGCGTTGGCGCGCCTCGACGATGTACCGAGACATCGCCTGCGGCGCTCGGAACGCGGCCCCTCCTAATTCTCGGGCGGGCTCCGAGCCCCATTCGTTGCCCAGCGAGGCAACCATCGCCAGACCGTATTCTCTTCCGACCAAGACCGACTGATCCACCTGAAATTGCTGCAGTCGCAATCTGTCCAATGCTTTTGGTGTCGATCCTTATAGCCTGAATCGCAGCAAAGTTAGTTGTTTTTTGCAAACCAGAGATGCAAGCTGTAGCGTTGCGGAAATGGCCGAGTTTTGGTATCACCATCGAGGAGGCCGCCAATCCGAGGAGATCATCCATGATCATTCATTTTTACATGCTCTGCTACCGGTTCGAAGCGCTCGTTGCGTCGCACCTGGACCCGGAGTCGTTTGGACGCTACATGGCCGTTGGGACTCAAAAGAACATCAAGGGAAACGTACTTTTTTTCGAAATCACCCCCGACCTGAAAGGCAACTACTTCCATCTGAGTGACATTGAGGAGCGGTGTGTCCCGCACCCTGACGGAAGTCCAAAACGAAGCAAGTACATCAGCATCTACCGTGTGTTGGAGCATCTGGACATGGCGGAATTCGGAAGGCTGTATCTGGTCACCGCGGATGGCCGGATACTGGGACTCGAGCCTTCCGACTACGATTCGACTCATGAAGATCAGGGACCGAATCTGTACCAGGAATTAAGCCCGATATCGCCGATGATCGTGTCGGTATTGCCGCCTGCAGGTTTGATCAAATTTATCACGAACCCGGCGAACCCCATGAAGGTTCCGCGCCTCTTGTTCGCCGATCTTCTAGTGGATCGGGATGATTGCGGACGGCTTGCCGGCTACCTGCCGTATGCGGACCCAATGCACATCAGGGATTGCATCCGCGAACTCGAAACAGGGAGCGACAAGAGAACAAAAACCGTTTCCCGCAACCCGCGTTTGCACGGCTTTTTCCGGACCATCCGCCGCGGATTCTTTCTCGGGGACGCGGAGCAGTTGAAGTTCTATCGCTTCCCGGAGCGGCGCGTGCTGGAAATCGAGCACGCGAAATGGTGGCGCTCGGCCTCCGAAAGCCTGTTCTAGCCTGCTTTCTTTCTTCGACCCGGGCGCATGTCAACGCCCGAGGTGTTCATAGCCTGGATCCATGGCGCTGGAGTTTGAGATTTCCCATGAAAAGCCTAAAACATTTCTTCCTTCATCATGCTCACTTTCGGCGAAGCTACCTCTTGGCGATGATGGTTTTGTTTGCCGGAGCCTATCTCTGGCGCTCGGTCTTCGCTCAGGTACCGGCATCAGCACCTGGGGAGATTAAGCGCTTCGTTCCGTTCTCTCTATTCACCGATCTGAAATACACCACAATTGAAGTCGTATGCCTGATGGCGGTTTTGGCCATTGCTGTTGCAGGATTGCTCTACGCGACGCTGCTCGTAAAACAAGTCATGCGCGCCGATCGGGGCACCAAGAAGATGCAGGAAATTGCCGCCGCGGTGCGCGAAGGCGCAAATGCCTATCTCGCCGCCCAGTTTCGCCGCATCGGTCCCTTGATCGTCGTGATCACAATTCTGCTCTTCCTCACCTATACCGGTGCCGAAAACGCCTTTCGATGGGGGAGAGCGTCCGCATTCCTGGTCGGAGCGTTATTCAGCTGGATGGTTGGTTTTGTCGGCATGCGGCTGGCCACTGCGGGGAACCTCCGTGTGGCTTCAGCGGCCACGCGCAGCTATGGCGAGGCCATGCAGCTTGGCTATCGCACCGGGACCATCACCGGCATGCTGACCGATGGTTTGGGATTGCTCGGGGGCACGATCATATTCTTGATTTTCGGCGACCAGGCCTATGAAGCGCTGCTTGGGTTCGGGTTCGGCGGCACCCTGCTCGCGCTGTTCATGCGCGTCGGCGGCGGCATCTACACCAAGGCCGCCGACGTCGGCGCGGATCTGGTGGGCAAGATCGAACAGGACGTCCCCGAAGATGACCCCCGCAATGCCGCTACCATCGCGGACAACGTGGGTGACAATGTCGGGGATTGCGCCGGTATGGCAGCGGACATTTTCGAGAGTTATGAGGTCACGATTGTTGCCGCCATGATTCTGGGGATGGCAAGCTTCGGACACAAAGGGGTCATCTTTCCGTTGCTCGTGCGTGGCATCGGCGTCTTGGGATCGATCATCAGCACCTACACGGTAAAAGCCGGTCCCCACGACACCTCGGACACGGCTCTTCAAAGCGTGCACCGCGGGTTCTGGATAGGTTCCGCGATCAGCGTTCTGGGATTCTTTGGGCTGGGTTTCATGTACCTTCATTTCGACAGCGCCTATCTCGCGATGAACCCGGTGGCGAAGGCCGGCTTCCCGGACGGCGATCCCGCCAAGCTCAATTTCTTTGTCAATCTCGGCATCGCGGGCCTCGATTTGCGGCCGGCATTGACGTGTCTGATCGGGGTTTTTCTCGCGATCGTATTGAATAAAGTGACGAGTTATTACACGCACACTACGCACGCTCCGGTCAAGAGTCTGGCTAAATCATGCCAGACCGGGCACGCGACCAATATCATTCAGGGTATCGCAGTCGGCTACGAGGCTACCGTAGCCACGATTCTCGTCATTGCAGGTGCCGTTCTGCTGTCGGTGCTGTGCTATACCGGCACTCCGCCGCTTTTCATTGCCTACGGGGTCGCAATGACCGGCATCGGCATGCTGACACTGACCGGCAACACGATCTCGATGGATGTTTTCGGCCCGGTTGCCGACAACGCCAACGGCATTGGCGAAATGGGATACGATGCGCTCGATATGGAGCGCCGCAACCCAGGCAGTTACAAGCGCGCGCGCCAGATTCTTGCGGACCTGGATGCCGTGGGCAACACGACGAAGGCCGAGACCAAGGGAATTGCGATCGGTTCGGCGGTCATCGCTGCCGTGTCGCTCTTCGCCAGTTTCATCGCGGTCATCGCCGTCGGCAGCGAGGACAAGATCAGCCAGATGCGGATCGACCAGTATCTCGCGGAGGCAGGCCGGCTCACCATCGCCCAACCCATGGTCTTTGTCGGGTTCCTCATCGGAGGGGCGGTACCATTTCTTTTCAGCAGCATGCTCATTCGCGCCGTGGGCCGAGCTGCTTTCTATATCGTCAAAGAGTGCCGTGTGCAGTTCCGGGATGCCGAGATTTGGGCGGGCACGAAGAAACCCGACTATGGCCGGGTCGTCGACATCTGCACGCATACGGCGCAGAAGGAACTTATCGGTCCGGGCCTGCTTGCGATTCTGACTCCGATTCTCGTAGGGTTCCTGCTTGGCCCCTATGCCCTCGGAGGGTTTCTGGGGGGCATGATTCTGGTGGGACAGCTCCTGGCCGTTTTCATGGCGGACGCCGGCGGTGCTTGGGACAATGCAAAGAAGCTGATTGAGGACGGGATCTACGGCGGAAAAGGCTCTGATGCACATAAGGCGGCCGTCACCGGCGACACCGTCGGCGATCCTCTCAAGGATACCGCGGGTCCGGCCATCAATCCGCTGATCAAAGTGATGAACATGGTCAGCCTTCTGACGCTGGGACTCATTTTAGCCTATAACGTCACCGCGCCTCGTCTGGTGCCCGGAGAATCCGCAACAGGCGCTCATCTCATCGGTCTCCTCGTTGTAGTGGTATGTGCCGCGACCATAGCCTGGGCTGTCTGGCAAAGCAAACGAGAAGGCGGCGACATCAATGTGCTTAACGCCGACACTACCGCGCCGCCGAGGTGAGAGCGCAGCGCCAGGGCTCCGCTGGATAGTGCCG